>JAMPYH010000066.1 GCA_023700785.1 Candidatus Zixiibacteriota bacterium | reverse complement strand
GACCGGCGGGCGGAAAAGATAAGGCGCCACCCAGATTCGAACTGGGGAATAAAGGTTTTGCAGACCTCTGCCTTACCACTTGGCTATGGCGCCGAAAAAAAAGAGCGGGAAACGAGACTCGAACTCGCGACAGCCACCTTGGCAAGGTGGTGCTCTACCAACTGAGCTATTCCCGCTTTTGCCTCCGCCTGTCTGTAAATTTCAGGCGGGCTTTAATATATGCCAACACCAAAGCTTGTCAACATCTTTTGGACCGGAACAATCTTCTGCTCCCTGTCAATTACGCGATCGCCTGAGTCTCTCAACCTGTTGATTGGTAAGAGAATCCAGCCGGGGCAAGTACCACGGAGTCAATTTTCTCAGCCAGCTCCGATGAATCTCAGCAGAGACAAAATCGCCTGACCGCACGGCTATAGAATACAAGTCCCGGTGTGGTCCAAAACTGAATGAGTCAATCGCAAGCGCCTCTGACAATGTCTGGACCCCTTGCTCGCTTCGACCGACAGCCAGATACGCTAACGCCAAAGACCAATGTGCTTCGGTGAAATAATCTGCAGCTTGTCTCACGGCCAGTGACCTCGCTTTGGTCAGAAGTTCTATCCCTTCGGCGTGCCTTCCATCCGTTTGTGCATCGAGCCCTTTGCTGACCAGATCAGAATACTCAACTGGAAGCCTTGGTCCGTCTATAGGCTGAATCTCCCTGACTCGTTTGAACGCGGTATTGAGCATACCCTGGGGTGAATATTCCGCATGTTGGTAAAACCAAACAATGCCTCGATAGGCACGATTAAACTCTGGATAGAGGATCAGAGCGCGCTCCGCCGGCGCCGAAGGTTTGTGCCCGGTTGAAAATACGATATAATCAGGATTTTGCCCTAACAGGTACGCGGAGTTGTGCTTTGATTCTTTCCAGGTCGTCACCATTCCAGGAATAGGAGCTTCCGAGCGTCGAGCTATTGTTGTATCAGCGAGGCCGAGCATGTCTATTACACGGTGACCAAGCAATTCGAACCCAAACTTGCCAATAGTAGGCGTCGCGACGGTCAAGGTTTGCGGCTCCACCTTAACAATGGCAGACGCGAGTGCCCCCATACGATGGACAAAAGCCCTTTCGGTCTGGTTATAACCAAGTACATACTGCCGGGGAATCCACCACGTGAGCGCCATCAGAGGGATCATCACGACGATCACCAGCAAATGCTGGGTCTTTAATTCGAGTTTTCCAACTACTGCGTACAGTGCCGCGGCCGCGACAATCGAATGCAGACCAAACACCGGCAGGAAGAACCGATGGACCTTGAGCACATCCCCTCCCACCAAAAGGATATATAACAGATATCCCAGCAGGATCACCAGCAGAGCGCGAAGTTCAGTTGAAAGCTTCTGGTAGAACAACAGCGCAAGCGCGATCCCAATACCGAGAAAACCATAATGCTTTAGATAGAACCAGACATATTCGGTGCCATTGGCGAGCTGGGTGGAATCAAATCCGGTTTTCGCGTAAAACGGGTTTGGGAGGATCGACCCAAAATAGGCGAGCTTAAACCCAACGAACGGCAAACAAAAGACGAAGGCGATAAGTCCGGTCAGAACACTGAAGCGGGGGAACTTTCGCTCCGAGACAAACTCCGCCACGATCAGGAGCGCGGCCAGCACAGCCCCTTCCGGCCGCAACAATACGGCCCAGGAAAGCGCCGCGACCAGCAGCCAGTTTCCCATCAGATACCAGTAGATCGCGAGCGATACCGCCAAAGCGAATGCCGCGGTCTCCAAACCGGCTGGCGACCAGTACGCAAACGCGCCGTTGCAGGCGACAAGGGCTATCGTCATCGCGACATACCAGACCGACCGCCGGAAAAACAGGTGTTCAGCGATCAGGTACCAGACGACGATCGTCCCCGCTCCGCACAATGCGCCAAGCAATTTTGAGAATTGTATGTAATCCGCTCCGAGCGACCCGGCCAGCGCCATAAAGATGACCCAGAAGAAATTGGTGTACCCCTCTACCTGCTCGCCAATATTGAAGACCAGCCCGTGACCATTGAGGAAGTTCGCGACATAGCGATAGGAAATATAGGCATCGTCCTGCGTGAAATTAAGCTGAAGGCAAAGTACAGCGTAAATCGCGATGGCTGGAGCGAGTATGAGCACACTGCGCAATGATGGCTTCACAAACGAGCGGTCCTTTCGATCGAATGGCTGATTATGAGGCGGCGATCCGCTCGAACAGTTCAAGGTATCGCTTGGCAGAACTCTCCCAGGAGAAGTCGCGCTCCATACCGGCCTTGACTATTTTGGTCCAGGTCCGCTTGCGGGCAAAGGCGGCGACCGCTCGTCCAACAGCTTCAAGCATGGCGTCCGCGTCGTATTCATCAAAGACGAACCCGGTACCGGTCTGCTTTTTGGAGTCGAAATCCACTACCGTATCCGCCAGACCGCCAACTTTGCGAACCACCGGCACAGTGCCATATTTGAGCGAGTAAAGTTGATTTAGCCCACATGGCTCCCACCGCGACGGCATCAAAAATATATCCGCCGCCGCCTCGATGCGATGCGCCAGCGCGTCATCAAACGCAAAATAGGCCCGTAACTTATCAGGGTATTTCTGCTCGATCCTCTTCAGCAGTCCTACGTATTTCTGGTCCCCGGTCCCGAGTACGACCATCTGGATGTTCATGGCAAAGAGCTTTTCTGAGGCTTCCTCCAGAAGATCCCAGCCCTTTTGGTCGGTCAAACGGCTGATCATTCCGATGAGCGGCGCCGAGTCACGCAGCGGCAAGCGGGCGAACTGCATCAGCTCCACCTTGTCCTTCCGCTTGCCCGAGAGATTTGCGACTGTATATCGATACGGGATCTTTTTGTCTCGCGATGGCGACCAGGTGGTGTAATCCACGCCGTTGAGTATTCCGACCAGGTCAGCCTTCCGTTCCGCAAGTACTCCTTCCAGGCCGCATCCAAACTCACTCGTGGATTGGATCTCCCTCGCGTACTGCGGTGAAACAGTGGTCAACTTGTCGGCAAGCATCAGTCCCCCCTTCAGGAAATTGACTTTGCCAAAAAACTCAAAAGCGCCGGTCATGGCGTAGAACATCTCATCCGGCAGCTCCAGTCGCTTGAAACGATCCGCGGCGAATATCCCCTGATACCCCAGATTATGTATGGTCAGCACGGTCCGCGCGGATCTGAAAAACTCATCCCGCGCGTAAGTTGATTTGAGAAATGCAGGAATGGGGGACGCCTGCCAATCATGCAGGTGGATCACATCCGGCCGCCAATTGAGCCTTTTGACCGACTCGAGTACCGCGCGGCAAAAGAAAATGAACCGATCGTCGTTGTCCGGAAAGTCCTTTCCGGTGACCGGATCGACATAATATGAAGTTCGATCAAAATAGGCAGGGTTGCCAACAAAGTAGTGATCGACCTTTGTCCGAGAATCGTGATGCTGTTCGAGCGTGAATGGGATCGACTGTCCAAAAGCCCGGAGCGAAAGTTTCTGTTCTATTTTCCGAAGTTTGTGCTCAGTTCCCGATATGGCGCCGTAGCGCGGGATGAAGACTTTTACTTCGTGTCCCAGTTTGGCAAACGTCTTAGGGAGAGCGCCAACCACATCACCTAACCCGCCTGTCCTGGCAAACGGAGCCGCCTCCGACGCGACTTCGAGTATCCGAAGCTTAGACATCTCCGGCGGTGGCCTCCGTCCGGTGGCTCACTTTCGCATTGACGTCGATCCCCCGCAAATATGCCGCCGCTTCCTCGGGCGAGGTCGGGTTGATGTAAAATCCCGATCCCCACTCAAAGCCGGCCATCTTGGTCACCTTCGGCATGATCTCAATATGCCAGTGAAAATACTCATGTGACTCAATTGACGTCGGGCGGGTATGCAGGATAAAATTGAAGGCCGGGTCATTGAGCGCGAGCCGGAGGCGCTGCATGGTATCTTTCATCGATGCCGCCAGCGAATAGTAGTCGCTGTCGCTCATTTCCAGAAAACTCGACTGGTGTGACTTGGGGATGATCCAGGTCTCAAAAGGAAACCGCGAGGCGAAGGGTTCAAAGGAAATGAACGAATCGTAGTCCTTTACCACGCGCTCGTACTCCAGCATTTCCTGTCGAATGATATCGCAGAAGATACAGCGTTCCTTGAACTGGAAATAGAGCTTGGCGCCGTCCAGTTCCTCGGTGACGCGCTTCGGAATGATCGGCGTGGCGATCAGCTGCGAATGAGCGTGCTCAAGCGACGCGCCGGCCGCTTCGCCCTGATTTTTAAAGATCAGGATATACTTGAACCGCGAATCGCGCATGAGATCGAGCATCCTCTCGCGAAATGCCCAGAGCACATCGCGGATCTCGTTTTCCGAGAGGTCAACGAGGTCGCGCGCGTGATCCGCCGTTTCGATGATCACTTCATGCGCGCCGATGCCGTTCATTTGATCGTACAACCCTTTGGCGGCACGATTTAGGTGGCCCTCGATCACCAGCGCGGGATACTTATTGGAAATCACGCGAACTTTCCAGCCCGGTCGGTTTGGCGACGTTTGGGGCAGGCGGTACGCCATGATCTCCGGCGGCGTAAACGATTCGTTCCCCGGGCAAAACGGGCACAGGGTAACCTCCTGGCTCCGCTTGGGAACTGGAGCGAACGAGGTCGGGCGCTTGCCACGCTCGGTGGAGATGATCACCCATCGACCTATGATCGGGTCTTTGCGCAGTTCTGGCATATTGTTACTTTCGAGTCCCTGTCAAACTAATCCCAACATCATCGGATGTCAACCCTCACTAGCGCGACTCACAACCAAGATTCGCGTCATGCGAAATTGATCGTACCTGTCCGGTCTATCTTCTTCTCAAATGCCGCTTTGAGCAGTTCGATCTCGCGCTCGGAAAGCGTAACATTGCGCCTGCCTGCCGAACGAGAAGCGGTCTCCAGCGCTTTGTCGAACTGATGCGATTCCCACCTGGCCGTGTTTCCCCAGCTAAAAGAAGGAATTTCCTTGTCGGAAGTCAGCCCCCCGCCAAAAATGTTACAGCAGACACCGATCGTGATCCCGGTATTCAATAGCGTACCGATGCCGAACTTGGTGTGATCGCCAATACAGGAGCCGACCTTGATCTGTTCGGAATCCACCATCTCCCCGTTTTGCGCGACGCGAATGGACGAGTAATTGTTTTTCAGGTCCGAGTTGGTGGTCATGGCGCCGAAATTGACCCAGGAACCAACATAGCTATGCCCGATAAATCCGGCGTGAAACTTGTTGATGTGCGACTGAAAGACTGACTCCTCGACCTCTCCCCCCACCCGGCACACCTGGCCGACTGATGACGCGACGATCTTGCCGGCGACAACGATCGAATCCGCGCCGATGTAACTCGGTCCAATCACAGCGGCGTGTGATTCAATGCGTACATTTTCGCCGATATAGACCGGCCCCCTGGAGGCATCGATCACCGCGCCAGGAAGTATCTCGACGTTATTGCCGAAGAGGATCTGGCTCTTGTTCACCAGGTACGCGCCCTCATGGATCTTCAGATTCTCTGCAGCCGAAATAACGGTCTTGAGGTAGGCGCAGTCCTGGGCGATGGCGCTATCGATATCCGCGATCATCTCCCACCACCCTCGGTAGAGAGTCGCGGTGGTGGAGAACTCGGAGATATCTCTGTCGGCGCTGAACGCCTGCTGATATTCAACATGAGTGGCGAGTGACGGAACGGAGCCAAGCGTCTCGACCTTAAAGAGCACACCAACTACTTCGCCGTTATTGGTGAAAATGGTGGAGAGACGCGATTCTTTGACCAGTTTCGCGAGATCCCCGAACGACCTGATCCGTCCATTCAGGAAGAGCACGTCCCCGCCGTTCTCTCGCTTGATGATGTTAACCGGGAACTCCGGCGCCAATTCCGAAGTAATGGTCGAAGTCTGCTCGCGCGCGACAAGCGAAACCGAGGCGTCAGCGAAATGCATCCCCAATCGCTTGTAAAGCGGCATGACTCCAGCCCGGAGCATATAGACCGGACGCAGCAGCGTTAAAGGGAAAAATCGATCGAAAGAGTCGTCTTCATAGAGGCAGATGCGAAGCGGCATATTCGTCCAGACAGTTTACTCGGTTGAATCGGTTGTCTCGGTCATATATCGGCAGTTCGGGCCAAAGGCGCACTCCCGCCGGACTGCGTGAGCCAAGTAAGAGGGGACAGAGGTGGAAGCGCAAGTTAAAATTGGATAGAAGGTTAGAGGTTCGACCGAGGCATCCACCAGAGCGCAGATCCAAGGCTATCGGGAGATTCGCCACTTAGCAGCGAACTCGTCAGCTACGGCTTTCCCTGAGAGATATTCCGCAAGCCGCAGCGCAAAAGGCATCGCCGCGCCCGGGCCCATGCCGGTGACGATATTGCCATCCACGGTTACCAATTCATCGGTTATCAACGCGCCGGATGCTGATAGCTTGTCGTTAAAGCTCGGATCTCCGGTGGCCCGCCTACCGCGGAGAAGGTCGCAGGCTTCGCCCAAAACATGGCTTGGTGCCGCGCAGATCGCCGCGACCATTTTCCCTGCCCGGTAATGCCGAATAGCGATCTCCCTGACCCGAGGATGAGCCGCCAGCGCTTGCGCGTTTCTGCGCCCACCGGGAAAGATCACTCCATCGTAAAGCGTATCGTCGATCTGATCGATCGACTTGTGAGGCACGATGGTTGTGCCATAGGCTGCCTTCACTGGTCCCATGACCAGACTTACAATGGTAACCTCGACGCCTGCTCGGTTGAGCACGTCTATCGGCGCGATCGCTTCGACATCTTCAAATCCCTCCGCCAGGATCATCAACACACGCTTGGACATTTCATCTCCTTGCCCGCGGCGGCAGTATACAGCCTAAAGATGGACCGAAGCAAGCGAGATTAACCGCTACTTTCCTTTGTCAGGGTCGATACCGGCGTCGCGGAGTATTTTCCACGAACCGTCCGGCAACTGCTTCCAGATCTCAAAATACATTCCGGTTGCCGTTGTGGAGTCACCTTCTGGCGGGCGGTGATGCTTCTGCGTAAAACGGCCGTACTCGTACGCGAGCGAGTCAACTACCCAGATATCGAGCGTCGTAATGGTCATATCGGAAGTACCATTCGCTGCAAAAACGGAAGTAAAGAGACTGTCTATCGCGGCCCTCCCTCTCCAAACCCGGCCGTTTCGAGTCAGCAGCGCCCCCTCCTCGACGAACAGGGATGCCAGGAGCTTGGGATCGCCGATTCGATTCGCCTCGCACCACTTAAGATTCGACGCGTCAATAAAGGGCCTGGCCTGCATGATACGCGCGGAATCTATCGCCTGGCCTGAGATATCGCTGGTCGAGGCCATGACTATAAGTGTCCAGACCATCCAAAACAGCGTAAAGAGCTTGTTCATTTGTTCTCCTTTGCTCGAATAAGACGCGCGCAACATACGTCCGACAACGCCAAGGAAAACAGGCGTGCAGTGACTAGCCTCTATTCTGCAGTAAGTTGAGAGAATACTTCGCTTAGGAGTGAGGCTCGGCGGACTCAAACAAAGTTGGCTGATAGTCCGCCCAGAGATGCCGATCTATCTTGTACTGGTACTTGTAGCGGCAGTCGCCGTTGGAGCAGGTCCGAGGAGAGTTCTTTTTGAGATGGCGGAACTGCCTGCCGCAGACTGTGCAGGTGCCGAGTTTCCATTGGAAATCGGGGACTTTTATCTCGTTCGCGTTATCGTTCATCGTCACTTTCCCTGGTGCGCTATCATCATTTTCAGGCCGATGGTAGCGCTCCTTTGGTGACTACGCAACTAAAAACGAATCCCGACCTTAAGGCTATCTCGCCGGACTCCTCAACAGCCCGGCGTCGCGAAGCATGTGCATGATCAGCAGGATCTGACCAAAATGACCGGCGAAATGCTCAAGCATATGATAGAGCACCCAGGTATGTGTGATCTCGATCTTCTTTTTCCCTCTCCGCCGTATGAATCGTGTCGGGAGTTTTTTGTCGTCCCATGTCCGCAGCTCTTTGTGCACCGCCTGACGCGCCCTTTTGAGCATCGTCAGGTAATCGGTGGCGGATTTTCCGGCGAGTGAACGCGGATGTTTTCCGTGGGCCGCCAGAGGCAGGCCGTCGTCATCCATTCTGATCCCGATCACCCGCAGATTGATCTTGTCGCCATCCGGTTCAGGCGGCAGTTCCTTTGGGGCTATCACCCCCCACCAGAGGTCAACCACCGCAAGATGGGCCAGCAACATGCCGATCGTATTCATCCCCGGACGGTACTGCCATTCAAGCTGCCGGACTGTCAGTCCCTGCACTTCCTCTATCAACAGCTTAAGTTGGTCGTCGAGCTGTCCGGCGAAAAGGCCGACTAACTTCTGCGTCTTTGGATCATATCCACGGGGGATCTTGACATCACGAATTGGCATTGCCCTGTTCCTCACCTGAGTTTTCGAAATCTAAAATCAACACCGCTCACTTTGCCAGACGACGATCCTTCGATCCGCGCGTGCAGTGAGTCCGGCGAGATCTGACGATAGACTATATGCGTTGGGAAATCATGCTGAGGATTCTCAAAATGATAGCCGAGGCTATCAACATAGGTTAGCGGGAAATATATGGCCGAATCGTTATGCGGCACTTCGGCGACAAAATAGACGATCGAATCGCGCTGGAGCATCTTCATCCGCTCAAGCGTGGTCGTGTCCGCTCCGGAAATCTTGATCGCGTCTCCTGCCATCAGCGTGTCATCCACTATTTTCCATCGCTCACGCATGACACTATTCTTTTGCATCCTCTCCCATGACCCGGCCAGCCACGCAAGATCATTGAGGCTGCGATCCTTGGCTGAGTCGGAGATCACCGCTTGAGGCAGCGCGCAAAGCGCGACAACAGTCGCCATCACCAGACGCTTAATCATGCTTCGCCTCAAACAGGTAGAGCTCGTTTCCGTCCGGATCAAGGAAGTTCTGGATCTTGACCGGATCATCGTTCATCAATTCCCCCGACAATATCACCCCTCTGGCTCTCAGTTCCGAGATCACGGTCTCGATCGGTTGCTTTACTTCGAGTCCAACGACTGTTGAGCCGTTGGTCCCTGGCTTGGCGGCATTGGGCGAGATCGGGTGCAGCCCAATGGTCATTCCGGGCCCGGCGCTGACTTCCGCCCAAAGATCTCCCGAGCGAAAGACCAGTTTCATCTCCAGTATTTCGGAGTAAAATTTCACCGCCCGATCGAAGTCTGTTACAAAGATGGTCGCGAGTCCACCGGCGATCATAGCGCCTCCATGTAAATGGGCGTCTCCATTATGTACTGAGTTAGTCCAATATACGCGGCCAGGGAAATAACGGAAATCACGTTCCCGCGCGTTAGAAGACCGAGAACTTGAAATACTTCCTCGGATTACTTTGTATATCCGCGACCAGTCCATTCACTCGCGCCAGTAGATCCACCATCTGCGTGTACATCGCCGTGTCGTTAACCATCAAGCCGAGCGAACCACGCGCTTCGTTGAGCTTGGTCGTGATGGAGTCGAGCTGGGCGGAGGTCGCGGCCAGATTATTGTACAGCGCCGGGTCGGTCATCAGCTTCGACATCGTTCCTTCGTTCTGCGTCATTTTATCCGCCAACGCCGAAACCGATGTCGATGTTTTCTCTATTGAGCCGACTATTCGCTCCTGGTTCTTTTGAAGATCACTCGCCAGGATGGTCAGATTAGCCAGCAGTTTGGTCATATTGATGTACAGCGCGGAGTCGGTGGACAGTTTTCCCAAGGTTCCCTCGCCGCGGTTCATCCGCTGGAGCATCGTATCCAGTCCGGTGGTCAATGAACGAACATCCTGGATGGCGCTCTGCCCTTCCTTGAACATTGCCGATGCTTCCCCGACATCGCGCGGCGGAACATACGATCCTTCAGGGATCACCTTTCCTCCCGGCAATCCGGGCACTACCTCAACATACTTGTCGCCGAGAAAACCGATGGTCCCGAGTTGTACCTGGGTCCCTTCAGTCATCATATTCATTACCTGGCCGGATACGCGAAAACGTACCTCGATCTGGCGCAGCGAATCCAAATTGACAAAGGTGATGGACTTGACATTTCCCACTTCAACGCCGGACATCCAGACCGGCGAACCCTTTAACAAACCCGCGACATTCCTGAAGTAGGTGATATATTCGTTTTTCCCTTCGAATATGGAAGTACCCCCGCCGCCCAAGGATGCCCAGAGCGCCATTGCCAGCGCGAAGGTCAACAGCAAACCAACCTTGAGATTGGCAAAGGGAACTCTAATGGAACGCTTCATACCGCAATCCTCATCCTTCGGGCCCGATGTCGAGCATCAGACGAATTTTCTTTCGCGCACTTCATTGAATGACGTTCTGAACGGCTCCAGAAAACTCCGGACCCGTCCATCGGCTGAATCCCGCAACTGGTCAACATTGCCG
>JAMPYH010000065.1 GCA_023700785.1 Candidatus Zixiibacteriota bacterium | reverse complement strand
TGTATTCGAAGTCTTCGATCTTTTGCATGCCGGGAGTACCACATCCATTGAAAGTCGAAGGCTTCGGGCTGGCCTACCTAGAAGCGGCGGCGCAAGGATTGCCGTCTATAGGGACCAGCATTGGCGGAGTACCGGAGGTGGTACGCCACGATCAAACCGGCATTGTCATAGCTCCCGAGGATCGGCGCGCTTTGGCCAGCGCGATCAACAAACTACTTACAAATAACGAGTACTGTATCCGGCTCGGAAGAAACGCGCGACAAGAAGCAGAGCAATTCACCTGGCGCCGATGTGCTGAAGCGACGTATGAGGGATTATGAAAGTAGCTCTGATTAATTCAACGTATTTCCCGCATGTCATTGGCGGAGCAGAGTTGTCGGTCCAGTATCTCGCGGAGTCCCTTGTAACCGACGGTCATAAAATAGCAGTCATCTGCGCGGCTGAACAGGAAGGGCGGGCAGAGATCAACGGTGTGACGGTCTATTACATTAAACTGCGCAACCTGTATTGGCCGTATGGACGACGACACAGTATGCCGTTACGTCTGGCGTGGAATGTCCTTGACATCAATAATCGCCGGATGGCGCGTGAGGTGGAGTTCTGTCTGAAGGACGCAAGATCCGAGCTCGTTCATACGAATAACCTCCAAGCGTTGTCAGTCGCGGTCTGGGACAGCGCCAAACGACTTGGACTACCGATCGTACATACGATCCGAGATCTCTACCTGTTGTGCCCTCGATCGGCAATGTTTCGCAATGGACTCAATTGCGAACGGCCGTGTTTTTCCTGTGGATTGTTCAGTCAATTTCGTCGGCCATTTGGCCATCAGGTTGACCACGTCATTGGGATCAGTCGATTTGTCCTCAACAGGCATCGTCAATTCGGCTGGTTTCCCGACTCCGGACAATCAATCATTCACAATTCGTTCAAGCCGATCCCTATCGTCCGGCGCCAACGTGGACGACGATTAGTATTTGGCTTTCTTGGAAGGCTGGATTTTCGCAAAGGGATCGAGTGGCTGCTGGACGGATTTTCCGATCCGCGTATATCGAGCAGTGCCGATTTGCTGGTGGCCGGAGAAGGAGAGCCGCAATATGTCTCAACATTGAAATCCAGGTCCAAGGAATTGCCAGTTGACTTTGCCGGCCGATTACGCCAGGAACAGTTCTTCGCAAAGATCGATGTCCTGGTAGTTCCTTCGATAATTGACGAAGCACTGGGGCGAAGCATACTCGAGGGATACGCATATGGTACCCCAGTCATTGCCTCCAGCAGGGGGGGCATCCCTGAGATTGTTGAGTCTGGACGCACAGGCTATTTGGTCGATCCCGCACAGCCGGAACAATTGGTTCAGCGAATGCTGCAATTCATCAAGGAGCCAGAGCTAATTGACAAGCTATCACGGGCCTGCAGCGACAAGTTTGTTGAGTTTACTCCGCAGCACATCGCAGAGCAGTATTGTGAAATATACGAACCGCTCCTCGGACACACAGGACCACGGACCAATGACCGGGTTGGCTCAGGCCTCAAAGGCGGGGGCGGCCATGCGGATTGATCGTTATATCGTTGCGACCATTTACATTCTGCTACTATGTTGGCCGGCCGTTTATCGCCTGACAGTGCCGGGCGCTTTGGGTGATTTTGCCTATTACATTGTAGCCTACGCGATCCCCGTCATCGTCTTTGTGATGTACCAACTGCAAGTGGGTAGGGTCGCCGAGTCGTTGATGATCGTTTTTGGCGTTATCACCGTACTTGTCGCATCGATCGCGCTTGCCGACCACCGGATGCACTCGTTTTCAACAATCTTCTATGCGTTCAAATTCTATCTGACTCCGATCATGCTGGTGTATAGCGGTGTTCATCTGGCTAGCTGGTTCAGTCACCGGCAATTTCAGGGATTGTTGGTGGTAATTGTGGCCGGTCACTTGTTTGTTTCGCTGCTGCACTACTCTGAACTGCTGCCCAGCATAGTTTATCAGGCAAATGGACAGATCAGCGAGAACTGGAGCAGTGTGGTGGGCGGTTATCGCGCTTTTGTCGGGCTAACCCTGTCGAAGTTCGATTTGGCTTATCAGGTCGGGTTCCTGCTTGTGGGCGCTATCTTCTGCTCGGAGTGCTTCTCTTCGCGCAGCGTTCGAATGCTGTTTATGGCGATGGCCGCGGTTTTGGTAGTATTCACCTATAATAAAACCCTGGCGCTGGTCGTCTTTGTCGCGATTGTGATCTTGGGATATGGGTGGCTTCGGCAATACTCCAAAATTATCGCTCGAACGGCGCTCGGGATCATCGGATTGCTCATTATCGGCATCGTGGTCAAATTTCTGGCCGGTGATATCATGCTAACGGATGTGTACGCGTTTCTCTCGCCGCAAACCTTCTGGTCGCGGGTGTACATCTGGCAAGAGGCGGCGATTTTCGACTGGGCTCACCTGTTCCGCGGGATGGGAGCTGGGAGCTTGGCCCAACGGGATGTCACCCTGGATAATCAGTTCCTGTATGGATATTTGGAATTAGGGGTAGTAGGAGCAGCTGCCTATTTCACGATGTTCGCGGCGATGATCTTACGGATATCGGGCAACCATAGATTCGGCAGGCGTGTGTTAGTGCTGCTCTGCCTGACATTTGTGATCGGCGACATTCTCAACGCTCATGCCCTACTGCTGGCCATAGGGCTGTACTTGGGGCGAGTAGGACCGGCATCCGTGACCCCTGAAGCCGCAGGATATGAAGTTCAAAGGTCAACCACCGGAATGGGTACATGCAGACCAAAGAATCCTGAGGGGGCCGTGTGCGAATAGGTGTAGACGCGCATGTTCTGACTGGGAAGTTTCAGGGAAGCAGGACATATCTGCTGAACCTCTATCGCGCGGTCACTGCTCGAGAGAGTGGACATGAGTTCGTTTTTTATGGCCACTGGAACGGGGACAAGCCGTTCGGCGCCAAGGTATCGTATCGAAACTTCCCGTCGGCATCTCGCTGGAAACGCCTGCTGTACGATTCGCGGGCGATTGCGAAAGAGGATCGAATCGAACTGTATCACTCAACATATATCGCACCCGTTGGTCTCGCGTGTCGGTCGCTAGTGACCATTCATGATGTCTTGTTCGAGACCGTTCCTGAGTATTTTAGCAAACCGTTCGTGTGGCGGAGCCGATTCCTGGTGCGACGCTCGGCGCGGACGGCCGACCAGGTGCAGACGATTTCTCGGTTCAGCAGTGAGTTGATCACTTCACGTTACGAGGTGGCATCTAATCGAGTTCGCCTGGTTGCGCCAGGTACGGATCTGCGGAAGTTTCACGGCGAAGGGCGCACTGAATCGCGATCGATCATTCGCACGGCATACGCCGTCTCGGACTATATCCTAACTGTCGGGAGGCTCGAACCTCGGAAGAATCACCTCGGTCTGATTGAGGCCTATGCGGAGATCAAGAGAAAGAACAAGAATCTGGTCCCATTAGTGATCATAGGACAGCCGGATTTTGGTTACCGGTCCATCCTGCGGCGAATTGGACAGTTGGGGCTGGAAAGCGACGTCAAGATCCTATCCAATGTCCCGGATGACATGCTTCCACACTTCTACCGTGCGGCTAGGATATTCGTGTATCCGTCCTTTGCGGAGGGGTTTGGTATTCCAGTGCTGGAGTCGATGGCGTGTGGTGTGCCGACGGTGGCGTCCGGCGATTCAGCAATACCGGAAGTAGTAGGAGATGGCGGCCTGCTTGTGGACCCAAAAGATCCTCTCGATATAGCGAAGGCAATAGAGAGGATACTAGATTCACCGGAACTGGCCGAGAAACTGTCCGACAGGGCAAGGAACATAGCGCGGGTATGGACATGGGAGCGTGCGGCCTCCCAATACCTGGATAGCATAAAGGCGCTGGCATAAGCGGCAACAGCGGGCTAACGATGGGGCAAAAATGAACTTGATTGCGATTCCTGCCAATGACTGGCGGAAAGTGCAGCGGGAGGGGGAGAGGACTCGAGACGCTCATTTGATCAGAGAGCTATCGGAGTCCGCTCAAGTCGAGTCACTGCTCATAGTCAACCGCCCCATCGGTCTGGCGGAAATGGCTTACCGGAGGACGTGGTGGAAGTCACAGGGGACAGTCATTCACTCCAACGGGCGTGGTCACTTGGTACAGATCGGCCCAAAATCGTTCGTGCTCGACCTGCTGGATAGGTCGATCCTTGGCCCGATCTTTAACGGCAAGGGGCACTTCTTTGACAGTTACGGCAGTTTCGCGCTCAAAGAGGCGGTTGACTGGAATAGAATTGTGCTGGGGATGAACGACTGCGCCTGCGTCAGCTTCACTATTTACGCCGCCGCGCTGTTCTCGCAAATGGAGTGCGAAGTAAAACATTTTGACGCGTGGGACAATTTCCTGAGATTCCCGACAAACAACAATATCCTGCCGCGCCTCAAAGAAGCATACACGACCTACAGCCGCACGGCAACCTCGTGGTCGACCAACTCAGAAGAGAATAGGGCATATTACGACGTCATGTTGGGCGTTCCGGACGCGACCGTAATTCGCAATGGCGTTCGACCCGAGGCGTTTAAACAACTATACTCAATGCCTGCCGATCTGCTCGATATTCCACGCCCGATCGTGGGGATGGGACTAAAGGTGACCCATCTTCTGGATGTCGAGCTTCTAAACCGGGTAATGTGGGCCAATCCGCGCACGTCGTTTGTGCTGGTTGGACAGATCATAGACCGCGCGGTGTTCAGCCGCATTCGCAAACTCTCCAACTTTCATTATCTCGGCGATAAGCACTACAAGGACTATCCGGCCTATGTCACCAATTTTGACGCCTGCCTGATACCATACTGCCTTGGAAAACAACAGCATGGCGGGGATGCCATCAAATTCTACGAATATCTTGCCGCTAATAAGCCGATCGTGGCGACGCCGGGGAATGGTGTCACAGACGACTATGAAGGCGTATGGCTCCGTACCTCGCCCAGCCTGTTCGGCGAGGCGGTGCTGGCCGCGCTCGAACATGGCCCCATAGCGCGAAAGCTGCCTGAGAATATCAACTGGACTTACAAAGCGCAACAATTGCTTGATGCCATCACGAGCGGATGCCGCAAAGAGGATCTTTATGTCGTCTGATACTAAGCGGATCGCCTTCTGCGGTACTCGCGGATTGCCGGCCAATTACGGCGGATTCGAGACCGCCGTTGATGAGATCAGCAAGCGGTTTGTCGCGAATGGCCACGGCTGCGATGTCTTTTGCCGAGGATCTCGCCGCGAGGGGGAGGTCGCGGAGTTTGAAGGTCGCAAATTGATCTATGTAACGGGAAGCAAGCATCGGAGCCTGGATACCTTTGTATCCGCGTTTCAAACCGGCTGGAGACTCTTCAGGAATCGACGCGACTATCGACACGCGTTCTGGTTCAACAACGCCAACCTCCCCGGCATCCTGATGACCTGGTTCGCGGGAATCCCGATGTCCGTGAATACTGATGGTCTGGAGTGGCGTCGGGCAAAATGGTCCTGGCCCTTCAAGCTCTATTATCTGGCGGCGTCATTCCTTGTCGCATGCATTAGCCGACGCCTGATCTCCGATTCCGTGGCGATCCAGAGATTTTATCGCAAGCACTTTCTGACCAGGAGCTTCATGATCCCTTATGGCGCTCCTGATGCTCACGAGATGGAGGATTTTGAATCCGTGAGCCTCCTGAGCAGGTACGGCCTGCGGCCTGACAAGTACTTCCTGCAGATCACCCGTTTCGAGCCGGACAACCTTCCTTTGGAAACAGCCAGAGCGTTCACTGAGAGCCGGCTTTCGATCAAAGGGTACAAAATGGTGCTGGTAGGCTTTCGGGACGCGACTCCCTATGCCATGGCAGTAAAGAGTCTCGATGGTGAGTCGGGCGTTGTGGTACTCAACGCGATCTACGAATCGAAGATCTTAACGGCGCTTCGCGGCAACTGCTATTGCTATGTTCATGGGAACTCAGTCGGAGGAACCAACCCGGCTTTGCTTGAGGCGATGGCAAGTAGTCCTCGTATCATGGCAATAGACTGCGAATTCAGTCGGGAAGTGCTGGGGACATTGGGACTGTGCTTCGATCCGAAAAACATTGTCCCTATGTATAAGAATGCCGCGCATGCGCCGGATCAACGGGCTCAATTGAGTGAGCGCGTCCGTCAACAGTATCAGTGGGAGGCCGTAGCCAAGGCATATATGCAGTTGGTCGAGCGTGGAACCGCGATCTACCGACCGGTGAATCCATCCTTACGGAAGGAACCAGCGCCGGGAAGATTCTGACCGGGTAGGTGGGTAGTAAGTTCCTGATTTGAGGCTTGTCAAGATGGCCGTCGTGTAGGAGGTTCGAAACCTCTTGCAACGCAAAGCGATAAACAGCGCAGAATGCCCCGAACGCGGCACATTATTTGAATATGATTTTGCCGGATAGGTACGAACAAATATGAGCAAGCGCATTACACTGACCGAGACTGACGACTACGCTGTCGGGCGATCGGCGCCGCACGGTGTCACCGACCTGCATTCCTTAAGCGCGGTCGAATTGGCTCGGATCGCGGTCAAGCATCGCCGCCCGGTCCTTCTGCTTACCTTGGCAATGGTCATTCTTACGACCGCGATTGTCTTGATCATTCCGAACAAGTATATGTCGCAGGCGTCGCTCCTGCCGTCGGGCGCGCATGACAAGATGGCCGATCTCAAGCGTCTTGCCGGATTCGGCTCTCTTTCGGCGGCAGACGAAAACTCCTCGGAACTGTTTCCGGAGATCCTTCGTTCTCGTTCGATCCAGGACAGCGTGTTGGCAACACCGTTCAGTTTCTCGCATGACGCTCGACGCTGCACGTTGCGGTTATCGGAATACTTTGATCAGGACAACCCGGACAAACTTCGGAGCGCGCTGAACGAGATAACCTACATCGTCCTGGACAAAAAGACGGGCGTGATCGATATCTCAGTCGAGACAAAGTACCCTGAACTATCAAAGCAGGTCCTCACGAGTTACCTGACCGAATTGGAGTCGTTCAACCTGCTGACACGCCGTTCCGCGGCTCGAGAAAACGCTGCATATCTGGGTCGTCAGATCGAACTGACACGGCAGGAGATGGCGAAAGCGGAGGACGAACTTGAGTCCTACCAGGCATCGAACCGGAACTGGCTCGAAGGCTCCAGCCCTGATCTCCTCAAGACGATCGCCCGCCTTCAGCGCGAGGTAGAGATCCAGAACAAGAAATACTTGTACCTGACACAGGAGTATGAGATCGCGAAGCTGGACGCGCAAAAGGATGTGCCTATAGTTCGCGTGCTCGACTCGCCTTCGTTGCCGGTCGAGAAATCGAGCCCCAAACGAGCTTTGATCATCCTGACAATGGGAATGTTGGCCGCGCTCTTGAGTAGCTTTGGTGTTGTGTTGCGCGAACTGGCGAAAGGGGCAGCGGAGATTGTCGGAAGTCTTCGCGACTCCGCAGGAATGCCAGCGGGTACTGATCGGATGGGAGAGATGACTGAACTCCTTCACCGTACCGATAAATCGCCTGTTACCGAAGAACTTAAGGTATAAGCGTCAAAATTGTCTGTCAGCCTACATTTCGGTTGATTTTTCATCCAGTCCACTATATGTTCCTGCCTCTGCTGGCAAGCCACAGGCAATCCAGCACTTAAGTGAATGATTGAGGTGGGGTTCCCGAGCGGTCAAAGGGAGCAGACTGTAAATCTGCCGGCGAAGCCTTCGAAGGTTCGAATCCTTCCCCCACCACCATTATAAGTTGATGAGCACTAAGTGATTAGTGCTTTTTTGACGCATCCCGAAGTCAATTGTGTCTAACGACCTCATTTATAGTATCTGGAAGGAGTAATGAATGGGTGAATCCCAATTACTGGTCTTGATCCTCGGCATCAGCGTGTTTGGTCTGATTGCCGCATGGATGTTGGCCCGATGGGTGTTGAGCCGTGGAACCGGCACACCTGCAATGCAGGAGATCTCCAACGCGATCAAGGAGGGGGCTGAGTCATTCATGCGCCGCCAAAATCGCACGATCGCCATGCTAGCTCTGCTGGTCGCGGTAGCGTTGTTCATTGGCTACGGCGTGATCCGTGGGCACCACGAATTCGACCCGGTTCCGTCGCCAATGCAGCTCGCGTTGTGGGTGACGGTTTCATTCGTTTTTGGCGCGCTCTGCTCTGTTATCGCGGGTTATGTCGGGATGTGGGTCTCGATTCGCTCCAATATCCGGACAGCCGCCGCCGCACTGACGTCGCTCAATGATGCCCTGCGTGTGTCGCTTCGTGGCGGCGCGGTCTCCGGCCTTTTGGTCGTCGCCATGTCACTGCTCGGTGTCGCCGGGCTCTATGCCTGTGTCACCTATTTTACGGATGTCCCCAAAGTTCAGATACCACTCTTGATCGTCGGATACGGATTCGGCGCTTCCTTTGTCGCTTTGTTCGCGCAGGTAGGCGGCGGGATCTACACCAAGGCCGCCGATGTCGGCGCTGACCTTGTTGGCAAGGTGGAAGCCGGCATTCCGGAAGATGACCCGCGCAATCCGGCGGTGATCGCCGATCTGGTGGGTGACAACGTCGGTGACTGCGCCGGTCGCGGCGCCGACCTCTTTGAGTCAACCGCGGCGGAGAATATCGGCGCGATGATCCTCGGAGCGACGTTGGCTCATGCTGCCCAGCAGGCCAATGTCAATTTCTCCGCCGGGATCATCGGTGTGATGATGTTTCCCCTGGTCGCCCGCGCCTTTGGTATTATCGCGTCGATCATCGGCATCTATTCCGTAAAGCTCAAAAACGAGCAGGAAGACCCGATGACTGCGCTGAACCGCGGCTACTTCATCGCCGCGGTGCTGGCGATGATCGGATTCGGCGCCTGCTCCTATTGGCTGCTGAACGCGGAAGGCGCCCCGGATGCCTGGTGGCACTTCTTTGTTTGCGGTCTGGTCGGCGTGGTCACGTCAATTCTCTTCGTCTATATCACGCAGTATTACACTGAATACAAATATCGCCCGGTGAAAGAGATCGCCGAAGCATCCAATACCGGTCCGGCGACCAACATCATCTCCGGCGTGGCAGTCGGATTCGAGTGCACAGCGCTACCGGTGCTGACCATGTCCGGCGCTTTGCTGATCTCGTACTATCTTGGTAAGTCGGCGTTTCCGGTTGTCCCGGGCGCTGAGCACGCGATCAATGGCGGGCTCTTTGGCACTGCTGTTGCCACGATGGGTATGCTCGCGACCGCGGCGTATATCCTGGCGATGGATACTTTCGGCCCGATCACCGACAATGCCGGCGGTATTGTGGAGATGTCCCGCCAGCCTGAAGAGATCCGCGTCCGCACCGACAGACTTGATTCTGTTGGCAATACCACCAAAGCGTTGACCAAGGGTTACGCGATCGGCTCTGCCGGCCTCGCGGCATTCCTGCTTTTCCAGGCATATATGGACGAGGTGTTGCATTACGCCGGTCTGTACGGCCAGTTTGGCGCGGACGGCAAGTTGGTCGAGTTCAGCGTGAACCTCTCCAAGCCGGTGGTCTTTGTCGGCGCGCTGTTGGGCTGCATGCTCGTCTTCCTGTTCTCCGCGCTCTGTATTCGCGCGGTAGGGAAGGCGGCGCAGTCGATCATCAACGAGGTGCGCCGTCAGTATGCCAAGCTCCCGCGCGTGAACGACATGATCCAGTTCCCGCCGGATTTCAAGCCGGACTACGGTACCTCCGTTGATATCGTCACCAAAGCGGCACTGCGCCAAATGGTGCTTCCGGGCCTATTGGTAGTACTTTCACCGGTGCTGGTAGGATTGGTCTTTAAGCTCTTCATCGCACCCGGCGATGAGCTGATCGCGGCCGAATCGGTCGCCGCGTTCCTGATGGTAGGTACCATTGGTGGCATCCTGGTCGCGCTCTTCCTGAATAACGCGGGCGGAGCCTGGGATAACGCCAAGAAATTCATTGAGACCGGCGCGCATGGCGGTAAGTACATCAAATTGCCGGATGGGACTCGCGTCAAGAATCCTACGCATGGCGCGGCAGTGGTGGGCGACACGGTCGGCGATCCGTTCAAGGATACTGCCGGACCGTCGCTGCACGTGCTTATCAAGCTGCTTTCGACGATCACATTGGTGCTGGCGCCACTGTTCATCTAAGTAAGCTGATATCTTCACTCTTGGGCCCCGATACCCTCGGGGCCTCTTTTTTTGCCCATTTCGCGGAATCGGACTGGTGCATTAGAGGCCAACAGCACTATCTTCACGCAATATGGCCGACAGGGCGATCACCAAAGAGAAGACGGACTACACCGAAGGCTCGATTCTTGGGTCAATCCTCAAAATGGGGCTGCCGTCGATGTTTGGGTTTCTTGCCCAGAATATCTACGGCCTGATCAACACCTATTGGGTCTCGCGGCTCCCCGCCGCCGAGAACGCGGTCGCCGGCAT
>JAMPYH010000064.1 GCA_023700785.1 Candidatus Zixiibacteriota bacterium | reverse complement strand
TTTTTTAATCCCCCTTGAATAGATTGCTTCGTCGCCCGCCTCCGGCGGACTCCCCGCAATGACATTCTAGTCCTATCCTCTCACCAATTTTCAGCACCCTAGGCATCACACCAACGTCATTGCGAGGCATCGCGGACGAGTATTGGGCCCGGCTACGATTGACATTCCGCGATGCCGTGGCAATCCCGAAAGCCCGATCTCTATGTTCCTCCAGCGCCGAGGTTGCTTCGTCGCTCGTCCGCCAAGAGCGAACGGACTCCTCGCAATGACGATAGCCGGATGAAGTGGTGAATGACAAGGTAACGGGGAGAAAGGCAGAAATGCGCAAGCCCGCCAGGTGGCGGGCTTACGACTGAATTATGCGGTAAAGAGACCGCCTACTTTTTGGCTTTCGGTGGTTTCTTTTTCTCTTTTTTCCCTTTGTCTCTCGATTTAGCCATGACGGCCTCCTGAACAGAAAATGTTGCTCGCCGATGCATCGCGCGTCGAGCGTAGCGCTCGCGACCGAACCGCGGCGATCGGTTCGTCCAGTGGATATAATGGCAAGCTCTTAGACGTTAACGCAAGATTTTTTTATCAGAGGAGCAGGGATCAGCGATCGTCGGCGGACTCGTCAACAACGGTCTGCCCCATCTCGCCGGTCCAGGGGGGATGATTCTCGGTCCGGAGATGCGCCAGCCAGGAGGATTTGCCAACCGCGTTCACGTACGAATAGACTTTGCGGTACCCCTCCCCATACGCGGGATCGGTATCCTCCTGCATATATTTGATCACATGGTCAGCCTCGCCGGGATAGCGGCTCAGCACCAGGTAGGCGGCGTAGTTGCACGATCCTTCCGCCAGGATCTCGTCGGTCTCAAAGCGGTCGTTCAGGCCGAGCCAGACATGCATCAGTTCATGCGCGGCGGTGGCGATAAAGTTCATCCGCGGCATCCGGTCAAGGATGTAGATCTTGACATCGTTGTCTTTCACCAGCCCCATCAGGCTTTTGGTCTGGCGCACTTTGGTAAAGCCGGCCATATCCGCCGCGTGCCCCGGCGAGAGCGACTGCATCTTCTTCTGCGAGACCAGCTCGAGCGGGAGTTTTTTCTGTTTGATCACGATCCCTTCCAGCGCGAGCGTCTGGCGGACCACCTGCATCAGCGAGTCAGCTTCGTCTTTGTCCTTGACCACCGATTCAAGGCAGAATCCGCAGACGACCCGGCCATCGCTGTATCGCTCTCCGCCGTTGGAATTAGCCGAGATGAAGCGACTGCAGTAGTTGCACTGCCTGGCGTCCTGCAGATGCTCAGCGTGTATCTTCGCGCCGTAATCATCATACATGTAGGTGCCGGTGATCGGTTTGCCGCAAAGGGCGCAGCGGTCGGCGCGATGTTCGTTATAGCAAGACTCGTGGTAGTCTTTGCCGTCGATAGTCACCCACTCGCGAAGCGGCTCACGGCAGACATCGCACTTGCGGGAGAACCGTCGGACATAACAGGTGGAGTCGAAGTAGCTCCCCTCGTACTCGATATATTTCCGCTCGCCGATCGGGCGGTTACAGTTGGCGCAGGTGAAATGGTTGTAATGGTAGGCAAGTCCGTCGATCTGGAACCAACGCCCGGAGTCGATCGGCCTGCGGCATTTGGCGCAGACCGGATCCTTGGCGTCCACCGCCGCGGCCAGAAAGGCGAGCGCCAACGACAGCGCCGCGCAGAGAATGACAATTCGCTTTGTCACAGGTCGATCCATCGCTCCATTCTAACAGGTTCAACGCCAGTAGGCAATCTTTACTCATTGTCGGTATCAACAACCCGTAAGTTGAAGAAAATCAGAAGGTAAGGATTCCGGCAGGATAACCCGTTGTATCGCTCTTTCATAGCTGTTTTACCTCATTTGGCTTGGCGGCGGTCCAAAAACGGTTAGATTGAATGGCGGTTCGGTGCGTCCTTATAACGCGATTCGAGACCATCAAATCCCGGGAGGGAAGTTGTGCCAGTCAAGGCGATGAGAACTCTTTTTTGCGCGATCATTGGCGTGACCGCACTGGAGAATTATTGCGCCGCCTCGGCTCCGTTCGCCGACGAACAACTCCATCCGTCGATCTTCACCGCACAGGAATATGTGTCGCACATCGGGACCGAATGGCCCAAGCACTACGGCTTGATCCTGACTGAACAGATCTCCACCTGCCTGGCATCTTCGGGGCAGTTCGGCGACGGCTTCGGCTATTACGGATATTCGATCCCTTCTGATGTCGGTTACAGCTTTGAGACGCCGGCCGGAAGCGGGCATGAATATCTTTTTGGCGGCGGGCTTTGGATCGGCGGTATTATCAACGGCGACACCTTGGTCAGTGTGGCGACCGACGGCTGGCTCCAGATGCAGGAGTTCTATCCGTCAGGCTTCCGGCCGGGGAATCTCTCGGGCACGGTTTTCCCAATCTCCTCCTGCGCTCCGACCGCGCTCCGGTCGGCCTGTGATGATACCATCCATACCGGCATGAACTACCTCCCGGACGCGATCGATCCACGTCCGCATATCCCGCTTGGGATCAAAGTCGCCCAACGCGCCTATTCATGGAGCAGTGGACGGGAAAGTTACTGCGCGCTGTTTGATCTCGTGATCTCAAATATAGGGAATGACACGATCCACCAGGGATATGTCGGATTCTACTTCGACGCCGATATAGGCGCGACAATGGGATATTTCGACGATCTGGCGGGAGGGATCCAAGGTCAGGGGATCGGGTATGTGGTGGACAATGACGGCGAGTTGCCGTTCCCGGATGAAGGGATATTCGATCGTTCGTTCTCGTTCAAGTTCATACGCTCGTCGATTCCCGTCCGCGATACAAATTTCAATTGGTGGGTGAGCAATGGCAATCCGGTGTATGATTACGGACCGATGAAGAAGGTCAATTACCGCGATTTTGGCACCGGCGCGCGAGGCACGCCGGAAGGGGACCGGAACAAGTACCATTTGCTGAGCAAACGGGAGTGGGATTTTGATCAGGTGATGACCAGCACGATCAGGCCGGATGATCCGATCTGGGTCTATCCTGCGGACACTCTGCTGGTGCGCAACTTGTCGAACGGGTGGGATACTCGGTTCCTGATGTCGGTCGGACCATTTGAGCTTCCGCCGGATTCATCGGTACGGTTACAGTGCGCGCTTATCACCGCGGATTCGATCCACTCGGATATTCACATCATGGATCTGATCTGGCTCGCGCCGGAACTCTACACCGCTTCGCTGGGTCTGGATCGACTGTCGCGCACCGGGCATCTGGCCGATTCGCTCGCCACTCTACTCTTGGATCCGATGCTCCCGCCGCACGGACTCACCGCTGACCATATCTGGGATGACTCGTCGCTCGTCAGCTGGGATTTCTGGGGATATAACAACATCGACGGCTACCGATTGTACGGCGAGGTGATCCCGAAATCCGCGTTTCGGCATGAGGGCGTGCCGCCGCCATGGTATCGCACCACGCCGGCTCAGGTTTTCGCCGAGTCCACCTCGCCTGAGGTTGTCCTGCGAGAGCTTAACAGATACAGCGCCTACTCTCTCGCCGTCGGTCATGTCGCCAATAACGAGATAGGACAATTATCCGATCCGCTGCAAGTGAAACTTCCGACCCCACTCAGCGCGCCGGTGACTCGCGACAGCATGCTGTTCGTCCTGGATGGAGAACCATCGACGATCACCTGGGACCACGCCACCGGCGGGGATCGGCGGCAATACAATATCTATCGCTTCGCTGACAGCTCCGAGGCGAGAAGGCGATATCGCAAGCACTACTCCGAAATATACGATGAAGCCGCGGCAGATTCGGTGACCGCCTCCGGACGCGTGTACTATTATTATGAAATGCCGCCGTATGCGTCAGTTGAACCAACCAGCAACGAGTTCACTGACCCGGAGCCGGCGAACGGCAATGTCTATGTCGTGACGGCGATCGATACGGCGGGGTACGAGTCGGATTTCTCAGAGGAAACGGTGGTCTGGACAGTCTTCCCGCCGACCAAAGATATCCTGGTGCTGACTCACAGCCAGCGTATTGGGACCTATACGATCGAGGATTCAATTGACCAGTTCTACCATAGGGTACTCACTGGTTATCGGTATGATATCTACTCGGTCGCGGACACGCTCTCGCGTTGCCAGCCGGTGATCCCGGCCTGCCTGGACTGGCGCGATTTCACGCGCTATCGGCTGGTGATAGCGGATGACAACTTGAGGGATTATGTGCTGCGCGGATGGTACGAAAACGATGTCGGCGGTTTCACCAAGTACCTGATGAACGGCGGCGCTATCGTCTATTGCGGGCAATTCGCGAATATCGGCATTCCGGAGTTCAACGGCTTCACTCAGCCCAATTGGTATCGCAAGTCACACCCGTTCGTGAGTCAGTTTTTCGGGATCGACTCGATCTTCTCCACCGGATTGCTCTACTACAAGAACAACGCGACCGCGCCGTACCAGGACACGATCCTTGGTTTCTCCTACGCGGAACCTTCGACCGACGCGCCGCAGTTGTGCTACGCCGCCGATCGGCTCCTCTTCCCGTCGTACTTGACCGACTATTGGCCGGCGACCACACCACCCGCGGTGGCGGCATTCCGCGCCGACTCATCCGTGGAGGTCATCTATCGATTCAGGTCGGTTTATCCATCGCAATCCCGTGTTGAGGGAGCGCCGGTCGGGTTGCTTCGGGAAGACGACAGCCTGTTGACCATCTCGCTTGGCTTTCACCTCTGGTATATGGAGGAAGTTCAGGCGCGGCAGTTTGTTGATTGGGTGATGAACAAAGTACAGATCCCGCTCGACTCGCCTGAGGACGACGATCCGACATTACCCGAGATGACTCTACGGCAGAACTATCCAAATCCGTTCAACCCGACAACGACGATCGAGTTCACCCTCCCTCGCAATGAGCAGGTGAAGATCGATATCTATAACATCATCGGCCAGACCGTCCGGTCGCTGGTGGATGAGCACAGATCGGCCGGGACGCATAAGATCATCTGGGACGGCAAAGACCAGCGCGGAAATCCAGCGGCGACAGGGATCTACCTCTATCGGATGCAGACCGGAGAGACATCGTTCGTCAAAAAGATGATCCTGGTCAGATAATAACACTCAAAAGATCAGCTCGCCGGGCAACGGGCAGTAAGCGTAGAACAATCGTACTTTGCGATCGCGCCCCGCGCCATCAAATCTCACGACATTGATCACTGCGTAGGTATTATCCGATCGCTTGAGCAGGATCCAGTCGCCGGGCTTGATGGCGAGCCTGTCTTCGGTCGCGTTGGGTCGATACTCTCCCAGTTGACGGCGGATCGAGTCCCAGTCTCCCCGCTTGAGCACAAGCTTGTCGAACAGTGATCGATTCGTGTACCCCCCCAATCGGCTCGGCGACGCGAGATAGTCAATTCCGTCCTTGCTGTAAAAGTACAGGTCATTCTCAGGAGCATCGGCTCTGACAAATCGGCCGGTGGTCATCGCCAGCCCGTCATTCTCGCCGGCGAAACGAGCGACCAGCGAGATCTCTCCGCGCGGCCCGCAGACCGCCATCACTTCGTTGGACGGTCTGGACAACGAGCGATCCGGAAAGATGACACGTACAGTCACAAAGTATTTCCTGCCATTGGCCAGACCTTCAGCCTCGAACCTCTCAATGCCGTCGGCTGGGTCGGTATCTCCCGGGTATGGGGATGAATTAAACGGCGCAGCCGATTCGGCCAAAGCAAGCGGCAGGGAGTTCCGCGTAAGCGGCTCATCGCTAATGTAGATATTGTATCCTGAGATGAGTCCATCGCCGATCCGTTTCCAGGTGACGGTCATTCGCTGGTCCCCCGGTTCAACCGTCAACTCAGCCGGGAATATATTGGTCTCAAATGGTCGAACCGGAGCTTCTTCGGCGACTCGCACCGACCTGGGCGCGCAGGATTGGAGCAACAAAGCCAGTATGCAACTGAGCAAGAGCGAGGCAGGTCCATAGTTTCGCATGTCATACCTTCTTATCGGTTATTGCACTACCCGGTCGCTGGGGAGATAGTTTTCGTACATCAGTTTGGTTTTATCGGCATTGGGTCCGGATCGGCGCACAGCTTGTTCAAAGAACTGTCTCCCTTTTTCGCTCGCCCAGCGGTCGTTTCGATTCTTTCCCAGGTGTTTGTAGTAAATTGCCGCCAACAAAGTGATCGACAGATCATCGCCAAAATGCTTCACCAGTTCATCAATTAGGGGCTGAGCGTCATTCAGTCCACGCACGAATTGCGTCAGGTAGTACATTTCTGTCAGGGCCGCTTTATTGCGCGGCTGTCTCCTCAGGAAGGATTCCAACGCCTGGTGCGCTTCGATCAAGCGGTCGGCATACATCAGGTCGGTCGCGCGCTCGAATTCGGTCGGCTGATATTTCGCCGCCTGATCGTTCCCCGTCAAGTGACTGATCCTGACAAGGCGGACTACATTATTGCGAAGATAATAGGTTCCCAGCACAGGCGCATTGCCAAGCAGATCGCTGTTCGGTATGTGAGCGTTCATGGTCGCGGTCGCCAGGGCCAAATGAGTGACCGGGTATTCGCGGCAGTCGTTCTCGAACTTCTTGAGATCGTCACGGAGAAAAAGGCGAAGCGACCCGAACTTTCCGTCGGCAGCAAACGCCGGGCCGTACTGCCCGCCGATAACCGCGCCGGGGCCGAGCAGATCTACGGTATCCTGGCTGGCATTGTCGATGGTGTGCGAGCGTAGAGAGAACCAGGCATAGAATTGGTAAAGATCGTACGCCCCGACCGTAAGTCCGACAATTACGGCAGCGAGCGCCGAGCGCCGCAATACCCGTTTCCCCGTCATCAATCGACTGACGATCAACAACGCCAGGACAAACCCCACCGCGATCGGCAGAGCGCGCCAGACGACCGGGAATAGAACGGTTGGATCGAGCGTATCGTGAGCGACTCCGATGATGGTCACATAACTTGCATACCATGTCAGTAAAAAACAGAGGGGAATGCGCCAATAAGAGAAGCCGCGTCGAAGCGAATAGCCGTTGCGGACTCGGTCAATTGTGATCGCCAGGATCGCGACCATCGGGATCGTCAGCGGATAAAAATATCTGATAGGATGATAATTGAACGGCGATAGGACAACCAGCCAGACTGTCAGCCATCCGACCATAAAGAGATAGACTCGCTCGCCAGACCGTTCCGTAAACTCGCCCATGAGCGGCAACAACATCGCCACAAATGTAAACAGGCTGAGCAGAGGCATGTATTGGTGCAGTCCAAGAGAGGTCACACCGATCAAGGACTCGAAGAAACCCCGGATCGAACTGAATCCATGAGGAGCGCCATGCTCGCCTACGCCGTACTCGTATAAAAAGTCGAAAAGCCCGCCGTCACCATGAAAGAAAGCAGTGAACAGCAACGTGGTCACGGCCGTGGTTCCCAACAAAAAGGCGGCTGAGCGAAGCCACCCCTTTTGCCGTCGAACCGCCGTATAGAGCAAGGCTCCGCCAAGCAGAAAGAACCCGAAACTTTTGCCGAGCAGCGCGGTAAGCGCGATCAACAGACCGACCGCGAGTACTCCCCAGATTCGATCGAACCAAAAACTGAATACCAGAAAGGTGAGACCTGCCAGGAAGATCAGTCCGTTTTCAGCGAACGGCACCCGACCATACAGGATCAGCACATAATTGGTAGTCAGCAAGGCGATGACCAGCAGCAGTGCGGATCTGCTGAGGTGACGGCTCAGACCGATCACCGACAACATCAGCCCGCCCAATTGTAGAATCGCGCCGGTCAGAGCCGCGGTCTGGCGGGAGACATCGATGACAGAAAACAACAGGTAGGACAATCCGGAGACTATTGAGATCTTGAACGCGGACCACGGCTCAAAGTCAAACAGATCCCAGCCGCCGAATTGAACCGCGGTTTTGGCGTAGAGCGTCAGATAGGACGCATCAGTGGTGAAATCCTGACCGCCTCCCGAGAAATAGGGCGGCAAATCGGCGGTGATGTCCCAGACCCGTAAGCTCACGGCAATGCCAATAAGTAACGAGACAAGCACCCAATAGAGATACTCGGGTGGCGCGCCCCGTGTCGGTTTGGATCTCATTCTCATCGCAATACCCGGTCGCTGGGATCGTAATCTCTAAAGCTGTTCTCGACCATCTTTCGGTTGGTCGGGCTCAGGTCGATCGCGCGGTCGCGCAGCCGTTGAGCGATCGACAAATAGCTGTTGTTTGAGGATACCCGCGCCAGGTGCT
The DNA here is from genome assembly GCA_023700785.1 of Candidatus Zixiibacteriota bacterium. Taxonomy (GTDB): domain Bacteria; phylum Zixibacteria; class MSB-5A5; order GN15; family FEB-12; genus FEB-12. The sequence continues at coordinate 2,297 of JAMPYH010000064.1, read as the reverse complement.
TGTAAAAGACCGCGCCAAGCAATTTGACCGTAAAATCAGTTTCGTTTTTTGCCACCAGATTATCGACCAACGGCTGCAAGGCGGCGATATTCTCGGCTGTCGCCGATCGATGATACAATTCGATCGCGGGCGATTTGGCGTCGGGATCCTGCTGCACCACGCTGCGTAAGAGCACCATCCCCTCGGTCGCGTTACCACTCTCAAAAGCCGCCAGCGCGCGTTCGTACGCGCTCATTGGATATTGCCGCGACAAGTTTCCAAATAGTCCGGCGACTCGAATCACTACCACCATATTATCTCTCAACCAGTACCGTGCGACCACGGGCGCTGCCGCGATAGTCGCTGATTCGCCCTTGAGTCGTTGATACTCCTCGTAACTGATCGCGAGGTGCGTGACCGGATATTTGCCAAGTAGTTCGCTCGTTGCCTTGAGATCCGAAGAGACAAAAAGCGGAAATCCCTGAAGGCCGTTTCCTTCAGCTATCGCCGGGCCGTACGGACCCCCGATCGACGCCTTGTCGGAGACGACAGCCCGCATATCCCGAACCGCTTCATCGATGGTATGCGTCCGTGTGCCGATCCATTGCGCCGAAAAGAGAACCTGCACCAGAACAGCCGCGACCGCGGCCGACGGTATGACAACCGCTTTGACTTTTTCGGTAAGCATGCGAGACCTGCTCCGAAAGACAACCAGCATCAGGAATGTCAGCAATGCCGCGACTGGAAGAGAATACCAGATCTGCGAGCGGACAACATCGAGCACCATCGAATCAGAAATGAATCCATTGGCCAGGACAAAACAGCCATACCAGTTGAGCAGCAACAGAGCCGCGATGCGCCACCACGACGGCCGCTCTTTGGTGATGCGTGTTTTCTCAGTGGAGCTTTCGAGCCAGAGCGCGGCCAAACCGACCATAGGCAGGAGTATCGGCAGCGCGTACCGCATCGGGAGATAGTTAAACGGCGCCAGCCCGATTATCCACGCGGCCAGCCAGCCGACTAAAAAGAAAGTAGCCTTGTCATTCTCTTTATTTCTCAACGCCGGTTTGATCAGCAGAAACGCCAGCATCAGGTATGCGAGCAAACTCTCTACCGGCGCGATCCGATGCAGACGCGACCGCCCGAATGAAATGAGCGTCTCGAGATAGCCGATCGGTGAGGTCAAACCGTACGGTTCTCCGTGAACACCGGCGCTATGCTCATACAGGAAAGAGAAAAGACTGCTCCCCTGGAGAAAAACCACAGAGTACAGCAGAGACGTCACCAGAGTCGAACCCAGGAGTATGCCGGCCCGAAAGAGCCAGCGCGACCTGTCGCCAAGGAACAGATACCCAAACGGCCCGGCCAAAAGAAAGAAACCGGTCGTTTTCCCCAGCAATCCGGCCATGGCCACAAGGAAACCGATCAGCGCCAGCCCCCATGTATGGTTGAACCATCGCGTCGCGATCAGAAAGATCAGTCCGCCGAAAAAGATCAGGCTGTTCTCGGCGAAAGGAACCCGCGCGAACATCACCAGCGGATAACTGACGGCTGCTAGTACTGCCGCCAGAAGCACAGTTTTCCGTGACAGATAGCGTGACAGGGGAATCAAGAACAGTACGCATCCAACGACGGACAGCAGCACACCGGTGAGATTGGATATATGTCGCGAGACACCAAATGAGCTGTACAGCAGATAGCTGACGCCGGAGATGAGCGAAAGTTTGAATTGCCGCCACGGTTCGTAGCCGAGTGGATCCCAGTTCCCTCGTTCAATCGCGTTTCGCGCGTACAGCGTGAGATAAGGACCGTCGGTGGTCAAATCCTGGCTTTTGCTGAGAAAATACTGGGGGAGGTCGGCCGTGATATCGAAGACTCGAAGAGACAGACTTAGGACCAGTATTAGAAAAAGAGCGAGGATGAAGTAAATTTGTTTCATGATGGCGGAACTACTGCTACTACCGTCAATGTATTCCGGCTACCATTGAAGGTCAGGGTTGTTCGCTCGGATGTCCGCAATTGAAGCGCTGTCCAGTCCTTTTGCAATGGCCATTCGGTACACCTCCACTCCTGGACGAATGGCGCCAAGTGAGACCAGTGTATCACCGAACGACTTTAGATAGATTGGTGAACACCCAGGCAAAGTCTGCAGAACGCTCAACTGCTCCACCGCCTCCGCATATCTTTGCTCCAAAGTAAACACATACGCTAGATTGGCGATAGCATCTGTGTGATCGGGTTTTTGCTCTAGAGAACTGTAGAGGAACTCAACCGCATCTTCTAGCTTCCTCATGCGAATATATGCTACGGCGAGGTTG
>JAMPYH010000063.1 GCA_023700785.1 Candidatus Zixiibacteriota bacterium | reverse complement strand
CGATCCGGCACGGATGACCTACGATGACCCTCGAGTGTTTCGGCTCCTCTGCAGCGCCGACACCGTCGGGGTGTTTCAGGTTGAGTCGCGCGCGCAGATGAACACGCTCCCCCGCCACAAGCCGACACGCTTCTACGATCTGGTGGTCGAAGTCGCGCTGATCCGCCCGGGACCGATCCAGGGAGATATGGTCCACCCGTATCTTCGACGGCGTAACGGCGAAGAGCCGGTCACCTATCCGCATCCGTCGCTCAAGCCGATCCTTGAGCGCACGCTGGGCGTGCCGCTCTTCCAGGAGCAAGGGATGCAGGTCGCGGTGGCGGCGGCGGGATTCACCCCCTCGGAGGCGGACGAACTTCGCCGCGCCATGGGGCATAAACGCTCGCACGAGAAGATGCAGGCGATCAGTGAGCGGTTGATCCAGGGGATGGTGCGGAACGGCATCGACAAAGACGCCGCGGCGCGGATCTACCAGCAACTGGCGGCGTTCGCTGATTTTGGATTTGCCGAGTCGCACGCGGCGTCGTTCGCTTTGCTGGTTTATGTCTCGGCCTATCTCAAGGTCTATTTCCCTCCGGAGTTCTACTGCTCGCTGTTTAACGCTCAGCCGATGGGGTTCTACTCGACGTCAACCATCCTCTATGAAGCAAAACGGCGCGGAGTGAAGATACTGCCGATCGATGCCTCGAAAAGCCTCTGGGATTGCACGATCGAGGATGGCGCCGTGCGGCTTGGGTTCCGTTACGCCAAAAAACTGGGACCGGCGGCACAGGAGAAGATAGAGAAAGCGCTGGAGCGCGGAAAGTTTCGTTCTATCAGGGATTTTGTCTTTCGGACAGAACTGCCGCAGGACGCGCTGGAGCAGTTGGCGATGGTGGGAGCGTTTGCCTGCTTTGGGGTCGCACGGCGTGAAGCGCTCTGGGAAACATTGTCAACCGCGCACCGCTCGCCGGAGGAGTTACAGATCGAGACATCGGATACCGGCAGCGCGATGCTTCCGGCGATGGATGAGCTTGAGACGATCGCGGCGGATTTCCGCGGTATGGATCTCTCGACCGGCCGTCACCCGATGGCACTGGTGCGGGAACAATTGAGCGCGAAAAGAGTGATCGCCTCGCGAGACCTCTTCTCCACGCCAAACGGCAAACTGGTGACGATCGCCGGAGTGGTCGTGATCCGCCAGCGTCCCGGAACCGCCAAAGGGTTCACGTTCCTGACACTCGAGGATGAGTTTGGCTTCTCGAATATCGTGGTCAAGCCGCATTTGGTGAAACGGTACCGGAAGATCGTGGTCTACGCGAGTGTGATCCTGGTGCGTGGGACGGTCGAGCGGAAAGAGAGTGTGATCAATATCATCGGCCATCATTTCGCCATCGTGCCGTACGAACAACAGGTGATGGCGCTCAAATCGAGGGATTTCAGGTAAAGCGGGTCAGTTATCGACCGGCTCGCGGCCATGCGCGCGGCGTACCGACAGCACCCCTTTGACCTTCTTCACCTTGTCGATGATCCGGTTCAGGTGCGCGAGGTTGGTGACCTCGACCACAAACTTGCCGATCGCGGTCGTGTCATGGGTATAGATCTCGGCGCCACGCACATTGGTATTCGAGTCGGCGATCGCCTGCGTGATGTCTCGGAGCATATTCCGTCGATCTTCGACCACGATCTCAAGCTGCACGACGAACGACTGGTCTTTGCCGGTATCCCAGCTAACCTCGATCTTTCGCTCCGGATACTTGGTGGCGATCTCGAGCGCCAACGAACACTCGGCCTGATGGATAGTCACGCCGCGGCCACGGGTGATAAAGCCAACGATATTGTCACCCGGAACCGGCTGGCAGCAGCCGGCAAAGCGAAACATCAGGTTGTCGAGCCCCTGCACGCGGACACCGCGCGAGCCGCGGATCCGATCCATCACCTTGCCGACAAAACCTACCTCTTCCTTCTTCTCCTCAGGCTGGATAAACAGCATCAATGACTGCAGCGAAACCGAGCCGTTCCCCACAGAGGCAAACAGGTCATCGACCGTCTTTCGATCATGCTGTTGCGCGAATTCCAGGAGTTGGTCATCGGGAGGCATCTTTAGATGAAGCTCCCGCAGTTTGCGCTCGGCCATCTCTTTTCCCAGCTCGACGGCCTGCTCATAACCGGCCTGCTTGATCCACCGCTTGATGCGGGTACGGGCATTGGCGGTCTTGACCATCTTGAGCCAGTCGGAGGAAGGTGTCCGCGCCGGGTTGGTGATGATCTCCACTGAGTCGCCGGATTTAAGCTGAGTTGAAAGCGGTTGAAGTCTCCCGTTGATCTTGGCGCCGGCGCAATGGATACCGATCTCCGTATGGATCTGGAATGCGAAGTCCAGCGGCGTCGCGCCGCGCGGCAGGTGAACCAATCGGCCGTTCGGCGTATAAACGAAGATATCCTCCGAGTAGAGATCCATCTTGAGATATTCGATGAACTCAGCCGGATTGGTCATGTCCTTTTGCCAGTCAAGCACATCTCGGAGCCAGACCATTTGTCGATCATCTTTCGACATCTGCTGGCGTCCCTCCTTATAGAGCCAATGGGCCGCGATGCCGTTCTCCGCGACATAGTGCATCGAATGGGTCCGGATCTGGATCTCAACCATCTTGTTGCGGGGCCCGATGACGGTTGTATGGAGTGAGCGATAACCGTTCGGCTTGGGGTTGGCGATATAGTCGTGAAATCGGCCTGCGACCGGTTTCCACATCGCGTGAAGGATCCCCAACGTGTGATAGCATTCTCTCTCGGTGTTGACGATCACGCGGATCGCGAAGAGATCGTAGATCTCCTCGAACGGGACCTTGCGGACACGGATCTTGCGATAGACCGAATCAAGATGCTTGGCGCGTCCGCTGACAGTGCCGAGAATGCCGTCCCGCGCCAATGCTTCTTTTATCGGGGTGGTGACCTCGAGAATGTATGACTCGCGCTCCTCGCGCCGCTCCCGTATCTGCACCGCCAATTCCTGGTACACTTCCGGCTCAAGGTACTTAAAGCAGAGATCTTCCAACTCTACTTTCGTTTTATTGATCCCCAGTCGATGCGCCAGCGGGCAGTAAACATCCCGCGTCTCCTGCGCGATCCGCTTTTGTTTCTCCGCGGGCAGAGCGCCAAGTGTCCGCATATTATGCAGGCGGTCAGCGAGCTTGATAAGAATGACGCGAATATCCTTTGCCATACTCAGGAGCATCTTGCGGAAGTATTCGACCTGCTGCTCCTCAAACGAATTAAAGTACACCGCGCCGATCTTCGTGACACCGTCGACCAATTCGGCCACCTCGTCCCCAAACTCTCGACGGATATCTTCAAGCGTGAAATTGGTATCCTCTACGACATCGTGCACCAAACCGGCGGCGATGGTAGTGGAATCCATGTGCAATTCCGCCAGGACAAACGCCACTTCGAGACAATGCTCGACAAACGGTTCCCCCGACTGACGCTTCTGGCCCGCGTGGGCTCTGTCTGAGAACTCATAGGCGCGCCGGATCAACGGAATATCGATATTCGCGTTGTACGATTCGACCCTGATGATAAACTCAGCCAGATTCATAGTGTCACGATCACACGGGTTGATGCTGTTGGCGGGCTTTGAAGACCGTACGGACTTTGTCGGCCACCTGATCGACAGTGATCGTCTCCATACAGCGACAGGCTTTGGGCGGGCAGCTGCAACTGGTTGGTGGTACGATGACCTGGTGCCCTTTGCCAAGCGGACCCCAGCGCAGTGGCGACATAACCTCTCTCGCAGGATAAAGTCCCACGACTTTTGTCCCCACAGCTACCGCCAAATGCAGCGGTCCGGTTGAATTGGCGACGACGGTCGAAGCCAATGAGAGGACGGCGGCCAGGGTGCGCAGGTCGGTCTCGCCGGTGATCTTGCGCACCTCTATGGATTTCCGGAATGCCAGTTCATCGATCATTTCACCTTCTTTATCGGAGCCGGAGAGGACTACCTGCAGTCCAGCCCTGGAGAGGGTGGAATATAAGGACATGAATTTCTCCATGGGCCAGTTTTCGGCGGAGCCGCCGGTCCCGGGGTGAAGCACTACAAAGGGCTTATTGATCCCAGCGTTCTTCAGGATACGCCTCGCGTTCTTGAACTCCTTCTCCTTTGGGTAGACCATAGGCGTCGAGATAGTGGCTCCCGGCCTGAAGAACTTCAGGAAATCAAGATTGTATTCGTATTCGTGTTTTCGATTCGCCTTGCGCGAATGGAACAGCAAATGATTAAAATAGACCGAATGGAATCGTCCGGCCGTCCCCAGCCGGTGCGGGATCTGCGCTTTGTAAAAGAGACTGCAGACATGTCGCTCAGGAAAAAGAGCGATGACCGTGTTGTACTTGGCGAGGCGAAGCCGATGGAGCAGGTCTTTCTTGTAGAGCTTGTTCGTCACCAACTGGTCATTCTGCACCCGCACGATCTTGTCGATGCGGGGGTTCCCCTCCAGGATCGGCGACGCGTACAGTGAGGCCATGACATCGATCTGGCACTCTGGATAACGTTCTTTCATCGTCTCGATGAACGGTAACGCCAGCACCAGATCGCCCAGTTTATCGGAGCGGCTGATGAGGATCTTTTCGCCCGACTGTATTTCGATCAATTTATTCATAGGTGACCCTTGGTCTTGTTGAGCTGACGCAACTTGGCATATTTTATTAACACTGACATAGCGGAGAGTATCGACAGGATGAACCCTTCAATTCCGTCAAGGAACCCCAGCTTAACCACAAAGTGCTTGACAAAAGTGACGGGCGGCTTGATCAGCATCTGCGGAAGTCCGGCTCTCTTTCCTTCCCGCCACGCTTCCTCCGCTCCGAGCGACGTGTAGCGATTGAGCTTTTCAAGATAGAGTTCCAGATCAGGATAACTATAATGCAGCAGCTCATTCTTAAGTTGAGCCGTCTGACCAGTAACGAGTACCCGTTCATGCACCAGGGCGTCATTAAATGTCCCGCTTTCCTTGCGGAACAATCTCAGCACCGGATCGGGGTACCACCCGCAGTGGTAGATCCAGCGTCCAAGAAAGCTTGTTCGCCGCGGTAGGTAATACCCCTCTGTGTCGCCATTCCCTGCCACTACTGACTGGATCTCCAACGCAAGTTCGGGTGTTACCTCTTCGTCGGCGTCAACAGACAAAAGCCACTCGCCGGTCGCATAGTTCGCCGCCGCCTGTTTGGCCGGGCCGAATCCGACCCAATCCATCTGGTGAACTTGCGCGCCGAATTGTTTCGCGACCTCGACCGTCTTATCTTCCGAATGGCTGTCCACCACTACAATTTCATCCGCCCAGGAGACCGATCTGAGCAGGCGGGGAAGATTGCTCTCCTCGTTCTTCGTGATGATGATGGCGGATATCCTGGTCATCGGGGCACCATCTTCCGCTTAGCCGCAAGCTGTTGATAGGCGTCAAATACCTGGTCAACCGTGATGTCATGGATGTTGTCGTCATTCCCTGACACGACGGCGCCGCCCTCCTGACCAAACGGCCGCCATAGCAGGAAATTCTTCATGAACCGGCTGTATAGGCCTACTACCGGTACCTTGTACGCACGAGCGATATGCACCAGCGATGTATCCGGCGAAATGAACAGGTCCAGCTTGGCTATGAGCGCCGACGCTTCCAGCAGCGACATCGCGGGCGGAGCCTGATAGAGGTTGTCTCCAAATAGCGAAGCGATTCGCTCGCCTCTCGATCGCTCCTGTGGAATAGTGAACAGAATGACTTTCACCGCCGGATCACTTCCGAGTAACCGCTTCACCAATTCGATCGACTTTTCTTCCGCCCAGAGGCGAGTCGTGGAACCGGCTGAGAGATTGTAGCCGATCAGACGGCTCGGTTGCGAACCATTTTGTACAGAGCCCAGGTACTCATCGATCCGGCCCTTCGCTTGCTCGTCAACGTACGGCGGGGCGTATCCCGATACCTTGCTACTATCAATGCCGAACGCTTCGAGCAGCTTGAGCGTATTCTCGATAATGTGACCGGTGTCTCCCATGCGGTGGTCGTAGTTGAAGTCGTAAAATTCGCGAAACTTGATCTTCCCCACGCCGATCCTCGGTTTTCCCGGAGCGCAGAGTTGTGAGAGAAAGAGCGCGGTCACAGAGTCATCACAGATCATATCCACAACACAATCGAATCGCTCCCTCCTCATAGCTCGAATCTCGCGTATGATATCAAGCGGGCGCTTCTTGTACATGAATATTCGATCAAATCGAGGGTCCGACCGTATGATCGCCTCATTCCGCGGCGAACCCAGTATGGAGATCTTGATCCGGGGATAGCGCTCCCTGAGTCCGTCAAACACGGGAAAGGATATCACCATATCACCGATCTTCTCCGGCCGCAAAAAGAGCACCTTGGCGAGTCTGTTTCCGTCCAGAGGGGTGAATTCACGTTGTTGTCTCTTGAGAAACGGCCGCGCGATCCTGAAGGCCATCGCCTTGATCTTGTGCTCTATCGGCTTCAGTTCATCCATGGCGTTTCTCCGTCTGGATGATCTCAGCCAGATAACATTCGACGGCATAGACCATTGCGTCCAATGAAAAGTGCTCCTCAAATCGTCTTCGGGAGGAGCTTGCGAATTGCGACCTTTTCACCGGCGATCGATACATCTCCTCTACCGCACCGGCAATTGCATTGGGGTCGGCGTGCGGGATCAACAGACCTGCATCGCCGAGGACTTCCGGAATACCGCCAACGTTGGACGCGACGATAGGCATACCGGCCCGCATACCTTCGAGAACCGCAATGCCGAACGGTTCTTCAATCGAAGGGTGCGCCATCAGGCAATCGGGCGAGAGAACAGACTCAACTGAATCAAGCATCCCCGCAAATACTATATGATCCAATACGCCAAATTGCCCTGCCTGGTCCTTCAGGTTAGACTCCAGGGGCCCGTCACCGCACCAGAGCAGTCGAATCTCCGGGATGGATTTGACCAATCGAGGCATCGCTTCAATAAGGTACCTATGCCCTTTTTGATCCACCAATCGTCCGACAGTAACGACTACGAAGGCGTTCTGTGGCAATCCGAACCTGGCGAGCAATTCCGCACGCTGTCCCGTACTGGACCCTTGCCGGTCCGACGTATCAGGAATACCTATCGGAATGACTTTTACCGTCTCTGGTGAAATATAGCCGTGTCGCGTGATCTGAGATTTGAGCGACTCCGACGGTACTATCACGCCATCGACCAGCCGAGGCGTCAACACGCGATGTATCCACGAGTCGCGGGTGATATCCAGCCCGACCGACCAGATCACTCGGGGGCCGCCATCAAGTCTCGCCGCCAGTCCGCCCAGCCGGACATCCTTGTTGAAATTGACGACGACGGCATCAACCGAGTCATCCCTGATCATCTTCTTTAGCTTGGCGATGGTGCCGGGATGAAAATCGCCTGAAATGTCGAGCGGCTCCAACTGCACATTATGCGTCTCCCGCGCCAGCTTTTGCAGGAATCTGGAGCCGGGACGGCCGATCACCCGAACACGGTGCCCTCGCTGCACAAGGCCCGACGCGACCAGGCGAATCCACTCCTCCATGCCGCCATAAACGTCATTCTCTATGGAGTCAAGAAACAGCAGGTTCACGCGTCACCTCGGAACTGCATTTCATACAAGCGGGAGTATGTACGACCATTGGCGAGCAATTGCTCGTGCGTACCGCCTTCGACGATCCGCCCGTTTTCGAGAACCAGGATGCGGTCCGCATTTTTGATTGTCGATAGTCGATGCGCGATCACGAGAGTCGTGCGGTTCGCCATCAGTCGATCGATCGCCTGCTGGACCAGCATCTCGGACTCAGTATCCAATGACGACGTAGCTTCATCAAAGATCAGGATCTGCGGATCTTTGAGCAAAGCGCGCGCGATGGCGATGCGTTGGCGCTGACCTCCCGAGAGCATGACCCCGCGATTGCCGACCTGAGTCTGATAACCATGTTCGAACTGCGTAATAAAGTCATGCGCGTTGGCGGCCCGGGCGGCATCGATGACCTTTTCCGGAGCGACTCCGTTCATTCCATAGGCGATGTTATTCTGGATCGAGTCGTTGAAGAGGATCGTCTCCTGGGTGACGATACCGAGCAGCCCCCGTAGCGATGCCAGCGAGAGGTCGCGCAAGTCATGGCCGTCGATGGTCACCCTCCCCAGCAGCGGATCGTAAAAGCGCGGAAGCAGATCAAACAGCGTGGATTTTCCCGCGCCCGATGGTCCGACCACCGCCACTATCTCTCCCCTGCGTACTTCGAAGCTGATATCTTGAAGCACCGGCTCGCCGGGATTATAACTGAAGCTCACTGACTCGTATCGGATCACCGACGTAAACGAGTCCAGCGTCGCCGCGTTTGGTCTCTCGATGATCTTCTCCGGCGTGTCGATCACTTCAAAGACCCGCTCCGCCGCGGCCATCCCCTCCTGCAACTTGATATGAATCTGGCTGAGATCTTTGACCGGCTTGATAAGCGAAAACATCGCGAGGATATACGTCATGAAATCCGCCGCGCTCAATTCACCCGATCCGGCCACGATCTGTGAACCGGCGAAGAGCAGGATGATCACACCGGCGACGGTCGCCAAAGTGTCGTTGATCGGAGACGCCAAATGCCGTATCCGAGTCATCCGCAAAAGCGCCTTGAAATAATTCTGAGTCGCCTTGAAAAACTTGGACCGCTCAAACGTCTCCATGGAAAATGCTTTGACGATACGGGCGTTGTTGACCGACTCTTCGAGCACCGACGTCACATCCGCCATCCGCTCCTGCGAGCGCTCCGAGTACTTCCGGAGTTTTCGCCCGATAAACCAGATAAAGCCAAAAATGACCGGAAGCACGATCATCGCGAGCAAGGTCAGCTTCCAGCTCAGGATAAGTAAAAACCCGAAGAGCATGATCGTAAACAGCGAATCAGTGATGAGCCGATTGAATCCCAGATCGATCGATTCATTCAACACCACCACATCGTTGGTGACGCGAGACATCACATGCCCGGTCCGGCGACTCTGGAAATAGTCCAGCGAAAGACGGAGATATTTATCGAAGAGCGTGTTCCGGAAGTGCCGCACCACTGCCTGTTGAACATACGCCATGTAGAAACCCTGGAGATAGAGAAACAGGTTCTTGAGAAGCACCACCGCAAGGATCAATATACAAAAATTGATCAGTGTATCCTGGCGGCTGGAGCCAGCCGCCAACTGGTCGATCCAGCCCTTCATCGACTCCTTGATCGAATCAAACCCTGTGTTCAATTGCTGAAGGGGCTGGGGGGAGCCTTGACCCGGTATGATGGTGGGAGATAATGGAGAGTTGACCTGAAAGAGCGTGTTCAGCAGCGGGCCGACCATCCAAATAAGCAAGCCGGACAACAGTGCATGCAACGCCGCCGACAGTGAAGCGACCGAGAGCTGCTTCCAGAACGGCACCAGCACAGAAAATGTCCGACGATATAGATTCACCCTTACCTCACAACGAGTTGGTCAATCTTGTAACATCGGGAATTGAAAGGGGTTTGTCAATGAGCGCTAAACTGGTAGCGCTTAAGGAATTATCCGAAAGGCGTCGTCGGGTATGCGCACATTGAAGCGATCCGGTTTTACTGTCGCCGCGGACTTAAACTCCCGGCATGTCGCTTTCAGGCGAGTATCCTTGCCGTCAAAAAAGACAAACTCATCCAGGCGCCAACCCAGCCGATCGCGAGTCCGGTAGGTCAATTCCATCTGCCAGGGGCAGTTCTCTATATAGATGATAAATGTCGGGCGGCGGCTGTCCTGGTAATTGGGGACAATGTCAATGGTCGAATCAAGTGAGGCGGAATCGGGAAGCTGATCAAAGAGGTTCAACAGGTTTATTCCAATGGGAGCAAATTGGCATTCTCCTGAGCGCAAAAGGCTGAGAATCGGCTCCCGCACATATTCGTTGGAGCTCGGGAAATAGCAGATCAATGAGTCCGGAGTCAACCTCCCTCGCAGCGCGCCTTTCCCCAGGTATCCCCGACCTGAAAGCGCGATAACGCTATCGGCATCGAATACCTCGAGCCTAAACGACGTCGGCTTGCCTGATCGCCGCAATTCGGCGTCAAAGAGGTACGCCTCGACTCCAGTCCTGCCTCCGGATTCCTCGGCAGTCTGCGGTGGTCGGCCACACGCGAGCAAGGAGACCACACAGAACATACCGGCGATTGAGAAGTATTCTCGAAGATTGCGTTTCACCGGCCCGGTCTATGCTCCCAAGAAAAGTGGCGCGACAAACATGACAGCCGGTCCTATGATCACCCAGACCATGCCAAAAACAACCAGCCCAAGCAGAATAAATGGGGCGACGGTATCAAAACGATCCATGGAAGCTTCCATTTCGCGAGGAAGCAGATTGCGCAGGATATGCGAGCCATCCAGCGGAAAGAGCGGGATCAGATTAAAGAACGCCAGGCTGACATTGATCCAGACCGCGTATGTGAGCATGATCGGCACTGCCTCAGGGAGCGTCTGGAATCCTGAAGTCGCGGCATGCATGACCCGAAAGATAGTACCGGCTATCAGCGCCAACCCGAGAT
>JAMPYH010000062.1 GCA_023700785.1 Candidatus Zixiibacteriota bacterium | reverse complement strand
TCTGTCTGAATCTGGCGCGCAATGAATTGCGCAAGCGGAAGAAGTTCAAGTTTTACGAGATCAATGATATGCAGGGACATGAAGCGGAATTCGCCGTGGAGATGAAACTCCCGACCCGTCTCCCGCAGGTGCTGGATGCGGCGATCAAGGAGCTTCCGGAGAAATATCGCACCGCGTTCATGTTGCGCGATGTCCAGGAGATGCCGTATGAGGAAGTCGCGGATGTGCTGAATGTGCCGCTCGGGACAGTGAAGTCCCGGGTCAATCGCGCCCGACTGATTTTGCGTGACAAGTTACAGCCGAAACTGGAGGAATACAATGCGTTGTCAAAGAGTACGCTCTTGCCTGTCAGCCTATTGTAAGGACGAGCTGACTGGCCGGGAAGTGCTGGCGGTGAGGGAGCATATCTCCGCCTGCGCCTCCTGCCGTACCGAGGAAGCCGCGCTGCGAGCGATGTTCGCGTCAACTCGCGAAATGCCGTCAGCGAAGCTGTCAGCCGATTTTAATACCAAATTGCTCAGCCGGATCGCGCAGGAGAGATTCGCGGAGACACGCACCAAAGCGTATCTGCCGCGTCGCGCGCCAAGTTTCGCCTGGCGCAATCTCGCTCCCGTGCTCTCGGGCGCGTTGGTTCTCGCCTTGGTGGCCGTGACCGTGTTCAAGGCGCCACAGGAGGGGATCATCGAGACAAGCGAACCGGTGGTGGAACTGGATAACTCATATCTTCACGTCCAGCCGGTCAGCAATCCGAATTTGGCGGCCCATTTGAAGCCGAACTGGTCGCTTACCGGTCAACTCGCTCAGACGGAGAGGATGAATCGCATTTCAGGCATGTTGATGACCAATTCCGGTTTTAGCAATGTCTATGATCGCGGTTCCAGCAATTGGGGTGGTCAGTATCAGACTTCGCCGGATCTGTTCAGATCGCGACCGGTGATCAGGATCTACCAGCCGGCCAATAGCACCCAAGTGACGGAGACAAGAGCTATTTACTAAAATGCTAACGTGTTACCGCACGGCCGCCCGGAACCTGACTTTTGCGGTCATCTGGGCGGTCTTTTCAGTTTCGAACATGTACGCGGCCGAGCGCCCTTTAGGGTCGCTCGAAAACGGCATGAACGATCTCATCTACAGCCTGTCCCGGTCGGTCGTTACCATCGAGAACTATCGATCCGTGCCGTCGTCCGCGTTTGGCGGCAACGAGACAATTGAAAACCTCGTCTCATCAGGGGTGATCTGCGATACCTTCGGACACATCCTTGTTTCGGCGGCGATGGTGACCGAGCATGACCGGCTCATTGTCAATTTTGAGAACCATCGTTATCCCGCCAATCTTATCGCGGTTGATTACCTCAACGATATCGCGCTCATTCTACCGGCTCAAAAGATCGGGGCTCCGGCGGTTGCCTCGCCGAAACGAGTCTGTGCCGGACAGATGGTGGTAGCAATGGGCCATGCTTACGGCTTGCGCGCGACCCCGACTATTGGATTTTGCGCCGGCCTCAGGCCCGATGGGAATCTGCAGTTTTCTGCCTCCATAACGCCTACTGCGGTTGGCGGCGGAGTCTTCGATCTGCAAGGGAATTTGCTGGGGATCATTGTCGGGCAGATGGGAAGATCTACTGACGTTACTATCGCCGTGCCCGCCCACCAACTGTCCGGCTCAGTAGGCCACATGTTAACTCACGGAGACCGCCAGGCGGGCTATATCGGAGTTTCAACCGCCGATATTGAGATCACACCGGGGATAGAATTGCCAACTTCTGTGACTGCGGTCAGTGGCCCTCAGCGAACTATCCATGGAACGATCGATCGCGGCGTCATAGTTACTTATGTCTCGCCGGGATCGCCGGCCGAGCGGGCGGGACTTGTCAGGGGAGACCTGATAGTCGGTTTCTATGGCCAGCGCATCACTACCGCGGCCGATCTCGCCCGCATGGTGAAGCTCGCGCGACCCGGCTCGTTTGTCGAGGTGAACTACATTCGATCAAATCGGGTACTTGACGCCAAGATACTCATTGGCAAGAAGTCGGCCGGAGCCCCAATGGCCGATATCGACCAGTATCCGTCCGAGCCATCGCCTGACTCTCTCGCCAAGGTGCTCCAGTACCTCAAGCAAGAGACTTCACGGCTTGAGCAGCGCCTCAAGCGAGCCCGTTAATTTTCAAATTGCCCTTAAGCTTTTTATCTGCATACCTTTGAGGCATGACCACGTCTGCCCAACTGGTCGCGTTTCGCGACCGGCTCTCCACTTTTAGTCCAAAACACTTCGCTAACCAAAGATGGGTCGCTCTCTATGCCGCCGGGATAGCGCTCGCGGACCCTATTGCTCAAGAGGCGATTCTCCGTCGCTGCAATGACCAGCCGCCGGACAGACGTGCGCTCTATGAAGTTGTGCTCCAATCGTATCTCTTTCTTGGCTTTCCCCGCATGCTAACTGCCGCCGAGATACTGGAGAACGTATTGCCTGGAGCGGGCCGGGGGTTCCTCCAGCAAACTGGGCCAGGCGACGAGGTCACTCAGTGGCAGGCAAACGGTCTGGCATTGTGTAAAAAGGTATATGGCGAAAGCTTTGAACCGCTTCGAATAAGGGTTGAAGCGATCGCCCCGGAGATCTTTCGATGGATGATCCTGGAAGGGTACGGCAAGGTGCTCTCCCGCCCCGGTCTTGGAATGATCGAACGGGAGTTGGCCAACGTGGCGATGCTCGTAATCGATGATCGGGAGCAACAATTGCACTCACATTTGCGAGGCGCCATCAACGTTGGAGCATCGCCGGATCTTCTAAAGACAGTAGTTGATGATCTGCGAGGGATATCGGACGGTTTTGAGACCGCTCGAAGACTTTTGGTACGGATGAAGGTGTTATAGTGCGCAAATGGCTGAAAATCACCCTGGTCGTGGTGGCGGTCATAATAGTGATCTGTTCCGTGGCGCTATTCTATCTATTTGGAATGAATGGCCTGGAGCGGATCGTGGCCGCCCGGGTCAATGCCTTGATGCCGACCGGTTACCCGTTCGAAGTTATCATAGGTGAGTTGGGGGGGAACGTCCTCGATGGTCTGGTGATCGAGCGTCTGCATGTCAGGTTTGCCGACTCCGTAGGAGGACGCGAAGTGCTCTTCGCCAATCGCATCGAGGCAGTTTACTCATTGCGCAACCTTCTTGACAAAAAGATCAACTTTGCGTCGATGGTCCTCGACTCCGTGCAAATATCCCTCTTTCAGGATTCTACCGGTCGTTTTGGTCTGCCGCCTGGATCACCTGTCAAAGCATCCGATGCAGCCTCCGGAATACCTGAGTTTGCCATAGACGCTCTAAGAATACACAATCTGAGTCTCACCATCTTCAAGCCGACCGACACCCTTCGACTATACGACATCAACCTGATGGCGTCGATCGTCAGCCGCGAGCAGACAGTCGCGCTGGATCTGAAATCCGCGTCTATGGACTCAGATCGACGGCACTTCCGGCTTCCGTCATTGTCCGGGCAGGTCACCTATGCTCAGAACCTGCTGGCCGTCCGCGACCTAACCATCGACCGAGACAGCACTCATATCAAACTGAGCGGCGCGGGAGGGATCAAGGAGCGCCGAGGGTCGGTTACTTTCAACGCCGACAACTTCAACCTGTCCGAACTGGAGCCATTCACCGGAGTGAGACTAAAAGGGATGTTGGATCTCTATGGCACAGTGCAGTTCACTGACACCCTGCTTTCCGGTACGCTGGGACTTGGCGGCAAGTTCATTATTGCCGACCTGGATAACCTGTTTCTCAATTTCCGGTTCGAAATTCCCGAAAAGAGATTGGTGCTCGACACTCTCTATGGACTCGTCCTGGACCGATGCGCGCTCGACGGTAAAGGATGGATCGATTTCAGCCGGAAACCGGAGCAATATCAGGTTGACCTTGGGATGGAGCACTTTAATTTGGACGCGCTCATTCCCGGGACACTCACTTCGGACCTTAACGCGCATATCCGGCTGGACGGTTCATCCTTCAAAAATGACGAGATGAAACTGATCGTGACCGGCGACTTTTATGACAGTTATTTCGCCGAATACCCCATCCACCAGGCTACCGGCACGGTGGAGATCACAACTAAGGCGGCATCGTTTCCGGACACTTTTCGGGTCAACTATTTCGAGAATACGTTTGACGTGACCGGTTCGGTCGAATACAGTGATTCGATAGCGTTATTGGCGCATGCCGATCTCCCGAATCTCGAGGTTTATCAGGGGAAGCTGTTCCTCAAGGAGATCGCCGGCAGGGCGAGTGCCGACGTATCGATCTCGGGCCTAACCAAGGATCCGGATCTCTCCGGATTCCTGTCGTCGGACTCCATCTGGATCTACGATATCTTTAGCGACAGTCTCGAAGCCGGAGCTAATATCGAGAAGATCTTTTCGCTGCAGCAGGGGGCCGTATTTGCGACCTCGTACGGAGGCGCTCTCTACACTATCCCCTATGACACGTTGTTCACCTTTCTCGATGTCCATGAAAACGTCATCGATATCGATACCGTTGCGCTCGCCTCGCCGGATTTCCGAGCGCTGGCTCATGGGTATGTCCACCATCGCTCGATCCCGCAGCAGGTGTACGTGGACTCGGTAACGTTGCTCTTTCGCGACCAACGGCTCTACAACCGGGGTCAGGTCCAATTCGCGGTCGATGACCGCGGAATCGAGTTTCAGCGCGGCGCTGTCGCGTCAAACGGCTCCATGGCCATGGCGCTTGGGCGATACAATTTCGACGGCACACTCAATCTGGCGCTTTCGGTTAATGATGTCCCCATACGCGACTGGGTCAGTCTGTTCCGCCCCGATTTTCCGCTTGATGGACGCGCTTCCATGGAAGGGAGACTGCGCGGCTCCATGCGCGACCCGGTTTTTGACCTGAGTGGCAAAGTGGATTCCATCGCGTGGGAAGATCTGATGCTTGGGAATCTCGACCTGATCGCCTCCTACAAGGATCGTACGCTTTACCTCGACTCAACCGTTCTGGCCTCAGACACCGGTATCTATCGAGCGCACGGGAATATCAAGGTCGATCTGGACCTCACGGCCGACTCTCTGCAGCTACTCGACAGGCCCTTTGACCTGACCATCAGCGCGACCGACCACCGATTTGACCTGGTGGAGGCGTTCCTGCCGTCAGTTGAGTATCTGGGCGGCGACATGTTCGCGGATGTTCACCTTTACGGTACCCCGAACGATCCGCACCTCGAAGGTTATGTTCAATTAACCAATGCAAAGTTGAAATATTACGACCTCGTGGACACCGTGTTTTCATCTGCCGCGACATTTCAGATGAAAGACAACCAGGCCGTGGTCGAGCAGGTGCAGGCGTATGTCCTGGATAAGCGGGCGCCCAATGGCATCCGTGTCGCCAATATCGAAGGTACGCTGACGTTCAACGAGATCGACAATATCGTCTGGGATATCAATGTCTCGCTCCCTCGTTCGTTTCCTGTTCGCTACGAACTCGAGGATATTCAAGCGGTAGTCGAAGGCGATCTTTCGGTCGAGGGAGAATCCCCGCCTGAAGTGACCGGCGACCTGACAATCCTTTCCGGCCGCTATCGTGCCAATTTTGCTGAACCGGACGAAGGCTCTCCGATCATGGCGGTGTTGGCCGGCGATCAATCCTGGGATATAAACATTAATCTCGAAGTCCCCGCCAACTTCTGGATCGAGAATGACGATATTGACGCGGAGTTCGCGGGCAATCTGAACGTGATCCGCGAGAACGGACTTTACAGGTTTATCGGTGAGATGGAGATCCTCCGCGGTCAGGCGCCGCTGTTCGACCGGACCTGGACCATACAGCCCGGCTCTCGGGCCCTTTATGACAATGTCGCCGAGCCGAACCCAACGCTCGATGTTACGGCCTGCACGATTATCCGCGGCATCGCCATCGATGACGAGCCGCGCAAAGATGAAGAGCTTTGCGTGGTCGTAACCGGTACGCTTGAAGAACCGCAGTTGGCGGTTTCAGGCGACGCTGGCTTCAGTCGCGAAGATCTGTTGCCGTTGCTGGTGACCAATTCCGCGACTTCGGATGCCGGCAACGCTCCATTCACCGGGTTTGAACAACGGTTGACCGGTCTGTTCTCGACCCAGGTTTCACAAATAGGATCGAGACAACTCAGCAGGCTGGGCGTGGAGACATTTGAGTTTGACCCGCTTTACTCCGGCAGGTTCGATCCGCTCAAATCGAGAGTGACCCTCGGCTTTTATACGACCCCCAGTTTGTACGTGTACGGACGATCATCCTTGTCCGGCGCGACCGGACGTGAATTGGGGTTTGAATACCGCTTTAACAAATCCTTCCTGGTGGAAGGACGTCGCGACGAGGAAGACCTCTATCACCTGAATCTGAAACTTCACTGGGAGTTCAAGTAGCTCGTGCGGATCCTGGCGGTATTTGTTCTGCTTAGTCTGGTGATGACCGTCCTGGCGTTTCCCGCGGATCGGGATCTGCAGCGCTGGATGTACCGCGAGCCAAAGATCACCAAGATCACCATAGTCGGCAACGGGCACATTGAGGCGGGGGAGATCAGCAAAAAACTCTATTCCAAGACATCCAACTTCTGGCGAAAGTTGCGCGGCGAACGACGCATGAAAGTCCAGCGCGAATCGCCGCGCAGGGACAGTCTTGAGGTCACTTACTTATACCTGACCGAGGGGTTTCTTGATGTCAGCATCGCGACGCAATATCTCCCGCGCACCAAGGACTCAACGGCCGAAGTGAGAATAGTTATCTCCGAAGGACGGAGATATCGCTACGGCGAGGGATCGGTGAGCGGCAATTTCCCGGGGGAGTATCGGTCAGACTTTAATAAGATAGCCGGCCGCCTGAAGGTCGGCGCTCCAGTCAATCCAGTGGTCCTGCGTCAGGCTGAGTTCGACATGAAGTCGATCCTCGCCAATAACGGGTATCCGTATTCGCTGGTAGAGCACCGCTTCGGACCGCTCGATGCCGCGGGGCAAAGCCCGATCTCGTTTGACATCACCGCCGGCCCGCTGGTACACTTCGGCAATGTCAAGGTCGAGGGAATGGATGACTACCCTGAAAAGGTGGCTCGTCGAGAATTGAAAATAAAGCAAGGGGCGATATATAAACGGTCGGATATCCTGAGCTCACAACAACGGCTGTATGAGTCCGGCTATTTCAGCACGCTCACGCTTAACAGTGACCAATCGAGCAAAGATAGTCTAAATCCGGATTTCCTGCTTCGGGTGCGAGAGCGGAAACCGATGTTTGCCACAGTGCAGACCGGCGCGGCGCAGTCCGATGTTCGCGACCTGCTTTGGGATATATCCGGCTCCTTTGGCAAGCGAAACTTCCTGGGGACGCGTCGTGTCGAACTTTCTTCCAGCTACCAGTTCGCGTTGGGGAGCGACGCCAGATTGCTCTACCACATCTACCGGATCCGCTACACTCAGCCCTGGTTCCTGGGGATCAGAATGCCGCTTGACCTGACCGGCGAAGTGCGCCCCGAAGTCCGATCCGCAACCCAGGATTACGATATCAGTTCATGGTCCGTCAAAGCGTCAACCACCAAAAAATTCGGGCAACTCGCCGCGATACAATTTGGCGGCGAATACCAATCGGTCACCATCACCGGGGTCCAACAGGATCAGATCGGCACGGCTCTTGACGAAGAAGGTCTCTCTAACCGGCGAAAGCTCTTTTTTAACTCTCGAAGAGACAGCCGCGACAACGCCTTTATTCCAACCACTGGCGCGGTTTTCGACGCTTCGGCGCAGTACTTTGGCGGGTTCCTTGGCGGAGATGAAGATTTCGCCAAAGCTGAACTCTCTTTTGCCCGGTTCCAAGTTGTATGGCCGGGGTGGATCTCCGCGACCCGGATCAAAGGAGGATGGGCTGATGCCTTTGGCGCCGGCACCAATGTCCCGCTCGAAGATCGCTTTTATCTCGGCGGCGCCAACTCGATAAGGGGATTCAGGGAGAATTCGCTTGGTCCGCTGATCGAGGATCAGCCCGAAGGTGCTCTGGTCTATACGGTCTTTAATCAAGAATTTCGCTGGAAGACACTCCAACTGACCCGCAACTGGCCGCTGTACCAGTCGCTCTTTTTTGACATGGGGAACGGCTTCCAGGATTGGGACAAGTTCCAGTTTAATGATCTCGCCTTCAGCTACGGCACCGGGATCCAGGTTGTTACCCCCGCAGGACCGGTCCGAGTTGACTACGCTCGCGTCGTCAAGTCGCAAAGATATCCGGTTGCCGAACGCTGGCACTTTACTATCTTGTATGCGTTCTAACTGGTAAATCGACCACAACTGTCACTCCGGTTCACCGGTGGCAAGGATGGTCCCCCGTACGCAAGAAGGTAGAGATGGATTCGATATACTTAGACCACAACGCAACCACTCCGGTCGAGCCGGAAGTATTGGAGGCGATGCTTCCATACTGGACGACCGAGTTTGGTAACGCTAGTTCTATCCATCAGTTCGGACGATCGGCTAAAGTAGCGCTTGAGTCAGCTCGCGAGTCGATAGCCGCCTTTATCAACTGTCTTCCTGCCGAGTTGTTCTTTACTTCCGGCGGGACCGAATCGGACAATATCGCGATCCTCGGCACCGCCAGTCAGTTTCGCGGCAAGAAAAACCATCTTATCGTGGCGGGCACAGAACACCACGCGGTGATCGAATCAGCGGAACATCTCCACCACAAAGAGGGGGTTGATGTATCCCTGCTTCCTGTTGATCGCGAAGGGTTCGCCCACGCCGACCAGCTCAAGGCATTGATCCAGGACAAGACGTTTCTTGTCTCCGTGATGCATGCCAATAACGAAACCGGCG
Organism: Candidatus Zixiibacteriota bacterium; assembly: GCA_023700785.1. Taxonomy (GTDB): domain Bacteria; phylum Zixibacteria; class MSB-5A5; order GN15; family FEB-12; genus FEB-12. Next base: position 1,817 of record JAMPYH010000062.1, on the reverse strand, counting down.
CCATTCAGGACATCCGCACGCTCGCGGACGTCGCTCATGAGCGCAACACATTGTTCCATACCGACGCGGTGCAATCGATCGGCAAGATCAGGGTTGATGTCAAAGAACTCACGGTGGACATGTTGTCGCTAACCGGACACAAGATCTATGGCCCTAAAGGTACCGGCGCGCTTTTCATCCGGCAGGGGATCAAGATCTCACCGCTGATGTACGGTGGATCGCATGAGAAAAAGCGCCGGCCCGGGACCGAAAACGTTGCCGGCGCGGTTGGCTTGGCCAAAGCGCTTGAGATCGCCGGCCGGCGCATGGACTCTGACTTTGAGCGCATGCGGAAACTTGCTGACTATTTTATCGAACAGTTGATCTCCCGAGTTCCGGATACCACATTCAACGGTCCTCGGCGCGATCGGATTCCACAGACGGTGAATGTTTCGTTCAAAGGAACCACCGGCGAGCCGATCATTCTCGGTCTCGATATGGAAGGGATCGCCGTCGCCTCCGGCTCCGCCTGTACCTCGGGCGCGACCGAACCGTCACATGTCCTGACCGCTATGGGGATCCCGTCGAATGTCGCCAACGGCGCGATCCGTTTTTCCATGGGCCGCTCCACCACCAAAGAGCAGCTTGACCGCGTACTTCAGGTATTGCCGCCGATAGTCGAGCGCCTCCGCGCTATGTCTCCCGAATACAATCGGACCAACGCTTAGAGCGGCCCTTCCGACGATATGAGCAAGCGTGTCCTGGTAGCGATGTCCGGCGGAGTTGATTCGTCGGTTGCCGCGTTACTGCTCAAAGAGCAAGGGTACGAAGTTATCGGCGCCCACATGAAATTGTGGGACTTTGTCGATGTCGGCGGCGACATCTATCGCGACGGACGTTGCTGTACGCTGGATTCCATTACCGACTGTCGCTTTGTATGTGACGCCATCGGCGCGCCGTTTTATGTGCTTAATCTCTCCGCACACTTCCGCGATACGGTGATCGACAACTTTGTGTCGGAGTATCGCTCCGGACGTACTCCTAATCCCTGCGTGCGCTGCAATTCGGATGTCAAATGGAACGCGTTTCTCAGAAAGGCGCAGGAGTTGGGATGCGACTATATCGCGACCGGCCATTATGCGTTCATCGAGCACGGAACCAACGGACGATTCTTCGTACGCAAGGGAACCGACGCTACCCGCGACCAATCATACGTACTCTGGGGCGTGACTCAGGAAGCGCTATCCCGAACGCTGATGCCGCTGGGCGGCCTGCTCAAAAGCAAAGTGCGCGAGATCGCTCACCAGCACGGCCTTCGGACTGCCGCGAAACCGGAGTCGCGCGAGATCTGCTTTGTTGTGGACAACAATTACCGCCGCTTTTTAAGCGACTTTGAGCAGAAGCGCGGACGTCAGTTCGAACCGGGGGAGATCGTGCACGAGTCCGGAAAGGTGCTCGGCAGGCACGAAGGGACCGCCTTCTACACCATCGGCCAGCGCAAGGGACTGGGCATCTCTCATCCAACGCCGCTATACGTTCAGAGAATCGATGTCGATAAGCACGAGGTAGTGGTTGGCGACAACGATGGTCTCTATAAGAACGAATTGGTCGCTGAACAGATAAACTGGGTGGCCGCGTCACCCGATGAAGGCGCTTTTGAGGCCGAGGTCAAGATCCGGTACCTGCATCAGCCGGGGCGGGCGACTGTCACTCCCTTGACGGCCAACAGCGCCCGGGTTATATTCAGTGACAAACAACGCGCGATCTCTCCCGGGCAGTCGGTGGTGTTTTACGATGGCGACATACTGCTCGGAGGCGGACTGATCGCCTGATCCGCT
>JAMPYH010000061.1 GCA_023700785.1 Candidatus Zixiibacteriota bacterium | reverse complement strand
TCGTTCGCTGCTTGAGACGCTTGGCGACCTGATGCAAAGACGAGTGCAGGTCGGCAACGAAGGTGTCAGCACCGGCCTCCTGGAGGAATAGTGTATCTCCGTACGCTCGATATCATAGGTTTCAAATCCTTCGCCAATAAGACCGCGGTTCGATTCGCCAACGGCGTGACCGCTATTGTCGGTCCCAACGGCTGCGGCAAAACGAATATCCTGGACGCCCTCCGCTGGGTATTGGGTGAGCAACGCCCGACCATGCTCCGCGGCGGCCGGATGGAAGAGGTGATCTTCAACGGCACCCGCGATTTGAAACCGCTGGGGATGTCTGAGGTCACGCTTACGGTCATCAACGATCGAGGCGTCCTGCCGACTGAATATCACGAAGTCCAGATCACGCGGCGGTTGTTCCGAAGCGGCGAGTCCGAATACCTGATGAACAAGATCCCCTGCCGACTTCGAGACATTCAGGATCTATTCGCGGACACCGGCATGGGAGCGCACTCCTACTCCGTCATCCAGCAGGATATGATCGACTCGGTTATCTCGGACAAGGCGGAAGAACGCCGCTTTCTGTTCGAGGAAGCCGCCGGCATCACGAAGTATAAACAGCGCAAAAAAGCCGCGCTGCGTAAGCTGGAACAGACCGAGAATGATTTTCTTCGACTGAAAGATATCTACGCCGAGGTTAAAACCCAGGTCAACTCATTGTATCGCCAGCAGAAGAAAGCTGAGCGGTACCAGAAGATCCTCGATGAGGTCAATGGCTGGGAGTTGTATCTAAGTTCGTCGCGGGTCAAGGCTCTTGAGCTGGAGAAACGCCAACTTCGGGCCGAGTTTGATTCGCTCACCGATGAGAAACTGCGGCGTTCCGCCGAACTTGATCAGATCACGCTGCACCTTGAGACCGACAGGAAAGAACAACTTGATGTCGAGCATCGCCTGAATGAGCTCTCGGGGCGGGTTTACACGCTGTCCGAAGACGCGCACGCGAAGGAACGGGAGATCTCGGTGCTGCGCGAGAAGCGGTCAGCGGGGGCGGCGCTTATCGAACGAAACAAGACCGACATCGTCGCCTTGGATACCCGCTCGTCATCGATCAACGAACAGTTGATCTCGAGCGCGAAAGAACTCGCGGAACTTCAACTGGCATACGACACAGTTGTCGCTGAGCTAAGCGAGGCGGAACGAGCGCAATCGGACGCGGATCAGCAGCTGGTCTCCGCGCGCTCGTCCCGCGAGGATGAGAATCGAAAGCTGATCGAGATCGAGTCGCGACTCTCTTCGGGCAAGACCGAAGAACATAACCTCAGGGAACAGGACGCTGAGTTGGCCCAGCAGATCGCGACAGTTGAGGCGCTGATAGCCGAGGCATCCCCCCGCCAACAGGAACTACTCGCCGTTTTTGAGGCGCGACAGAATGAGATCACGTCCCTGCTGGGGAAGCGGACGGAGCTCGAAAGGCGGCAAGCTGACCTGACTCAGGAGGTCGAGAGACTTATCGAGCGAAGCGAAGAACTGGCGCTCGAACTCTCAACCGCGCAGGCGGCGATCGAAGCGTGCGAAGCGCGCAAACTGCTCCTGACCGAAATGATGATCCATTACGAAGGGCACGAATCCGGTCTGGTTGCCACGATGAACCAGCGGGGGCGTTGGCCCGGCATAGTCGGGACGGTCGCGGAGAAGCTGGTGCCGGTGGAAGGGCTGGAACTGGCTCTTGAGGCCGCGTTGGGGAATCTCGCGGGATTCATGATCTGCCGTGACCGCGGGACCGCCGAAGATATCATCGCGTATCTCAAATCCGAGAATAAGGGGAGAGTAGGCATTCTGGTTCCGGATTCGGGCATTTTCGCGCCGGCGATCAAACGCCCCGAGATCCCGAGCGAGAACTTTGTCGGCTGGCTTGAAGCATTTGTCTCAACCGAGTCCGATCTCCGACCTTTGGTCGAAGCGGTGCTCTCCCGTGTAGCGGTATTTAAATCCGGCACCGATCCCTCAGACATCATCGAGCGTCTCCCCTACGGTTTTAGCGCGGTCTCGACCGACGGCATTCTGTACGGCAAAAATCAGATCGTTGGCGGCTCAGATGACCGCTTCCCGCTTTTCCGCCGCAGAGAAAAGGTTGAAGAGCAGGAGCAGATGATCAGAGAGCATGCCCACAAAGCCGAGGAATATCGCGAAAAGCGGGCCCAGACCACAGCCCGTATCGCCGCGGCCCGCGCCGAATCATCTTCGCTGGTCTCCACTCTTGAAGCGCTGGCTGAAGAAATAGAGATCAGTCAGAAGGCGGCGGCGGAAGTTGAGTTCCAGCGGCGCACGCTCGCGTCTGAGTTTGAACGATGGGAAAAGGAACGTACTCAGGCGAGAAATAAATTGGAGTCGATCAGGGGTCGGCAATACACGCTTGGCCTGGATTTCAACCAACTGGCCGGACTCAAAGAACAGTTAATGACACAGATGAGTCAGCAAGCCGGACAGTTGGGCGAGTATGAGCGATTGGTCTCGCTGGCACTGGATCGGTCGGCGAAGATGCAGGTGCGGGTGGTTGAGTCCCGCAGTCGTCTCGAACAAACAGAAAGTCGCATCGGCCATCTTAACGACATCAAGCGAGAACTGGATCTGAGTATCCTGACCAAGGCTCAGGAGATCGAGCAATCGACCGCCGATATCGCGCATGCCGAACAGCGGAGCCAGTCGCTGGAGATCGAGCTGAAGGCGATCTTCGAGCAACGCGAGCAACTTCAACGCTCCCAGGAGACTTTACGCGGCTCGCAGGCCGAAAAAATCGATCGCATCGGGGCGAAAGAACAACAGGTCAAGGCGGTTCGTGACAGTCGTGACGCGGTCAACGAGCAATTGCACGCCCTAGAGATCAAGCTCAATACCATCGACTCCGAGTCGCAGACCATTTCCGCCAAGATACTGGAAGAACATGGATTGGATATCGCGGCCGTTGAGGCATCACGACCGGACGAGAATCTTACCGATGACGCCGCGCGCGAATATTTACATCAACAAAAAGAGCAGCTCCGGAAGTTTGGAGCGGTGAACCTGCTGGCCCTTGACGAATACCGTACCGCCAGCGAGCGGGAGAAGTTCCTGGCCGAGCAGTTGAATGACCTGACAACCGCCCGCACAGACCTTCAGCAGACGATCCAGAAGATCAACCAGACCGCGCGTGAGCTGTTCATGGAGACATTTGAAAAGGCGCGGGTTAATTTCAAGAGCCTGTTCCAGGAGCTCTTTAATGGCGGCGAGTCGGATATCACGCTGGAGGATCCGAACGACCCGCTGGAATCGAATATTGACATTATCGCCCGTCCCCGCGGCAAAAAGCTGCTCTCCATTACCATGATGTCGGGCGGCGAGCGCGCGCTGACGGCGATCTCCCTCCTGTTCGCGCTTTACCTCGTCAAGCCGTCGCCGTTCTGCATTCTCGACGAGATCGACGCGCCGTTGGATGACGCCAACTGCCATCGCTTCCTGAAGATCATTCGCAAGTTTTCGTGCCAAACGCAGTTCATTACCATCACGCACAACAAGATCACCATGGAAGCCGCGGACAACCTCTATGGCGTCACCATGGAACAGCCGGGCGTTTCCAAATTGGTCTCGGTCAAGTTCTCCGAAGCCAGCAGTGAGACCGCAAGCGCCGCCATGATCGTCTCTGACGCGGACGCTGATATCGCGGACGCGGGTAACGGCAATGGAAACGGCCACCACCGGGCCGATGGTGACGACGTTGAATTGCCGTTGTCTATTCAGGAGCGGCTTGGCGCCGGCGTGACGGTTTCCGAAGACGACCAGAACTGATCCCGATGAGCTTCTTCAATCCTTTCGAAAAACTGAAGAACTCCCTGGCAAAGACCAAGGATACGATCGTCAATAAGATCGCCCAGGTGGTGACCCGGCGGAAGATCGATGATGATCTGCTGGATGAGATCGAGCAGATCCTGATCGAGGCCGATGTCGGCGTCCGGGCGACCATGCGGCTGATCGAAGCCATCAAATCCAGGGCTCGCGAACGGAGACTCTCGGAAGGGGACGAAGTGATGGCGCTCCTCAAAGAGGAGATCTCGGATATTCTCTCCAAGGAGGATGAGCAGATTTCGCTGGAGACCGCGCACAAGCCCGTGGTCTGGTTGATCGTGGGAGTGAACGGAGTCGGCAAAACAACTACTATCGGCAAACTGGCGAATTACTTCGCCACCAACGGCAAAAAGGTGATGATCGGCGCGTGCGATACCTTCCGTGCGGCGGCGATCGAACAGGTCGCCATTTGGGCGGAGCGAAGCGGCGTGGATATTATACGAAGCGACAACGGCGCGGACCCTGCCGCGGTGGCGTTTGACGCGGCTTCAGCCGCTCGCGCGCGTGGATGTGATATCCTGCTGGTTGATACCGCAGGACGCCTGCATACCAAGAGCAACCTGATGGAAGAGCTGAGTAAGATCAAGCGGGTCGTTCAGAAAGCTGTCCCCGACTCTCCGATCTACAGCAAGCTGATACTTGACGGCACCACCGGGCAAAACGCGCTGTCGCAAGTGAAGGTCTTCACTGAGGCGGTCGGCTGTGACGGCCTCGTGATCACCAAGTTGGACGGTACCGCCAAAGGGGGAGTCATCATCGCCATCGCCGAAGAACTGGGCGTGCCGGTTGATTTTGTCGGAGTCGGCGAAGGGATCGACGACCTGCAGAGATTTGACTCAAAGCAATTCGCGGAAGCGCTGTTCGCGTCGTGATAACTGAGATCCCGATTCAAAGCACGGCCCGGGAAGAGTTCATCGATATCACTTCCCGCATCGCCAGGATCGTCGGATCAACCGGATGTCGATCAGGTTACTTGATCTGCTGCGTCCCCCACACCACCGCGGGGATCACGATCAACGAGAACGCGGACCCCGATGTGCGCCGCGACCTGATCCACAAACTTCGCCAGGAGATCCCGCAATCGGACGGCTATCAGCATGCCGAAGGTAACTCGGATGCCCATCTTAAAGCGTCACTGATGGGATTCTCGCAGACAGTATTAATTGAAAGTGGGAAGCTTGTACTGGGAACATGGCAGGGGATCTATTTCTGCGAGTTCGATGGTCCGCGACATCGAAAGCTGTTGGTGAAAGTGATACCGGATGCTTAAGATTCGCATCGTCGCCATTGGCGAGGACAAAGACGAGTGGATCACTGATGGCTGCAAACATTACACTAAATTACTCAGGAAATACACTGTTATAGAGCAGGTTACCGCTTTACCACCCAAGCAGTCCGCGAACCTCTCCCCCGATGAGATAAAGAAGCTGGAAGCAAAAGCGATTGCGGCGAGCAAGGGAAAAGGGATACTTGTCGCGCTGAGCGACAGCGGGAAGTCGTGCGACTCAGCTTCCTTTGCCAAACTGCTCGAACGTTGGCAGACGACTTCAGGCGGCACAGTGACGTTCCTGATCGGCGGTCCCTATGGGCTCGACAGGACACTTCTTGAGTCCGCGGAGATGATCCTCTCCCTCTCCCCGCTTACGTTCTCGCACCAACTGGTCAGGCTGGTGCTATTTGAGCAGTTGTATCGCGGGTTTACGATCCTGCACAACACCGGTTATCACAAGTAGGCAAAAAAAATGAAGGCGCTCCGCTAACAGCGACGGAACGCCTCCTGAGGAAAGAAAAAAGGGGAATCCTATTTCAAGAGCATCATCTTTTTCGTTTCGCTGAATGAGCCGGCCTCAAGGCGATAGAAGTAGACGCCGGACGCGGCCACTGTCCCGGCCGTATTAGTGCCATCCCACACAACCTCCCTCAACCCCGCTTCCGCCTCGCCTTCGAACTCGCGGACCACACTGCCGTTGACATTAAAGATGGTCAAATGCCACGTGGCCGCGCTCGACAGCGCGAAGCTTATAGTCGTGCTTGGGTTGAACGGATTCGGATAATTCTGCGAAAGGGTAAACCGTCCCGGCAGTCCGCTGTTTTTCGCGGCGGTCATGTACGGGCGCCCTTCGTAGTCGCAGATGTCAGACTTCTGGAGCGTAAGCGTCCCATTGCCGCTTATCGGGATCTCGATCAATGACTGCGCTCCAGGCTCGATACGGTTCGTGCCGATGTTGTACACCAGTATCCTCAAGACACCGTCTTCCACCGAGTGGATAATGTCCATTCCGGAGGCGGCGCTCAGGAGTCGCGGTTCGCCTATGGTGACGCCGTCATCCAGTTTGCAGACAAAGTGGGCGGCACCGATAGTACTGACAGCGTCCGTGTTGATGGTCACCGACTCGCCAGTCCTCTCTGTCGAGACGATCAGTTTGTCAGGATACGGCGAGATCTTCGGTATTGGCGGGATATCGCCGACAACCACGCGGATCAAGGTCGACAGATCCGCGACAGTCAGCGTAAGACCGTCAGCATTGACATCGGTGGCCGCGATCTGTCCGGCCTGATTTATCACAAACGCGGGCAGACCGTAGATGAAATATCTGGAGAAGAGCACCGCGTCGGCGATCTCGTACGCGAAGCCGTTCAGGTTGATGTCGCCACGATCGTCGATCGAATCCGGATGGATGATGCAGATGCCGCCGTTGATGAAGTCTATGCAACGTATCGGCGCGCCTTTTGAACCAAGCGTCAGACACGCGTCAGGAGCGCCGAGGCCGAATTGGCGGGAAGTCTCGGGATACAGCGTGTTATTATCCTCGTCCCAGATCAGGACACCTTCAGCGTTGTAGATCCGCTTATCGACATAGAGCACGTTACCGGTCTTGTCGGAGAAGCTGTTGTCGCCGCAATCGTACCAGACGAAATTGATCGGCACGAACTGGTCGCCAAGATTCTGGTTGTTTGAGACCTGGAACTCGATGCGAACAAGCAAGCCGTCGGGCGTATAGGTCGAGTCCGGAGGGTGCTTGGTGCCGTTATTGACATCCGCGATACCGACCAACCTGACCAATCCAGGCGGACAGGCGGGAGCGCAATTCGCGCTATTCAAGTTGTACGTGAAGTACTCCCATCCCTGAATATCTGAGCCTTCGATCAATGCCGTCTGGAAGGCCAGCGCTGACGGATCGTAGGTCAATAGCAGGTCAAAACCGCCGATCGGATCGTTGGTCGTGATCATAATGTCAGCGGCCTTGCGCAGCCCAACCGGTGTGCAGGCTCCGCTGAGGATCTCTACTTTAGCGCAGACATCGCAGTCAGGCTTGAGGGTAATGCCAATGTCGAGTGTATCGACAAACGTGTGGCATCCGTCGGAAACCTGAATGCAGAACTTCTGAGGGGTGATCGCCGCCGGCTTAAAGCACAGCCGGTAGCCTTCACCGGAAGCGACGAGTGTCCCAGGACCGCACAGTTTAGTGACGGTCACGGGGCTCTCACTGTCAGTCGCGGTGATGCCATCAATGCAGATCGTATTGGTATCATCGGGGCAGCGCTCAAAAGTCAACCCGGCCGGCAAAGTCAACACCGGCGGCTCATCAGCGGTGAGTTGAACCAGGGTCGAGCATTTGGCGACGCCGCACGTCCCGGTCCCTGTCAGCTTAACCCAGAACTCTCCCGCCTGAGTTACAGGGACGCAGACGAATCCGGCCTGGTAATACGCCCCGGTCGGTTGAACGGCGACCTGGACTCCGGTACCTGAGACGGTCACGGGGAAGCAAAGCGTATCAGGCGACACGAGACACATCGTCGTGTCGAGGTTGCCTGGACAGGTAACCGCCGGTGGCTGGCCCATGTCAACTTTAAGAGTAAAGACGCAGGTATCCGCGCCGCACTGCGCCGAGGCAATGACGGTGATCTGGAAAGTGCCACCGGTCGTCACATAGACCGATACTTTCCCCGTGGCGGGATTGTAGCGGCCGCCCGGGAGGACGGTCACGGTCGCGTTTGACGGCGAGATCGGCACGATGATATGTACCGAGTCAGGCTTGCACAGCGACGCAAACTGGTCGCCTTCAGGGCAGACGATGACCGCGCTGGCCCCCTGGTTAACCGTGATCGCCACCTGCTTCTGCGACGCCATGCCGCAGGAATCGGTGACAGTGATCGTCAGGTTATGAACGCCAAAACCGGCCGGCGTGAAGCAGACCGTACTTCCCTGCACCGTGCCCAGCGAAGTCGTAATCGACTGGATATTGTTATTCGGATCGGTGGCCGTAAAGGGGACACAGATCTGCGACAGCGTGCACACGGTCAGTGTCGAATCTTTGGCATTGACCGAAGGCGCGCTATTGAAGGTCGAGGTCACGGTGAACTGGCAGGTATCCAAACCACACTGACCCTCGGCAATGATCCGGACTGTCTTAGTGCCGGCCAAGGTCACCGGTACGCAGATCTGATTGCCGTTCAAATACCCGCCGGTGCCAACGCGAACATTGGTGACCGAGGACGACACGGTGAAGTTGAAGCAGAGCGTATCCGGGCCGCAGAGGAAGACCGTCTGATTCCCTGGACAGGTCAGGAACTCAACCATTGGCTGAACCAGAACCGGCACGCTAACGTCACACGTATCGGATAAACATGAGCCATTGGCGATCACGCGTATCACATAGGTACCGCTGGTATCCGCGCGAAAACAGAGATTTCCATTGGCGTACGAGCCATAGCTGGTGGAAACTGTATAGTCGGATCCGGTGATCGCGACCGGCACACAGACCTGCCCCGGAGCGCACAGTTGCTGCTCAGGCACCGGATTGCAGGCTATCTGCGCGTTGCCGCCGGCATTGACATGGATCCAGACGCGAATTGAATCTTTGAGGCCGCAGACATCCGTGGCAACGACCGACGCATAGACGCGGCCGGTATCTGTCGGCAGGATGCAGACTTTCTTGTTCACGGCGTCATAGGTCCCGCCAATAACATTGATGTTGGTCAGGTTGTTATCCGGGTCGATGATCTGGATCGGCAGGCAGATGGTCTCAAACACGCATTGGGTGACCAGCGTGTCACCGGGGACAAATATCACCACCGGTTTGGTGTTGAGGCGTACGGTGACCTCGATCTGGTCGGTTCCAATCGCGCCGCACGCGTCGGCCGCGGTGACCGTGATAATCGTCTTGCCGGCAGCTGTCGGCGTAAAGCAGACCACGCCACGAGTCGCGTCATACGTGCCGCCAGTAGCCGACACGTTTACAATATTCTGCTCTTTGTCCGTGACGCCGACAGGGATGCAGATCTGGCCCAGTTCGCACGCGACGATCGTCGTATCGTGCGGAAGCAGAACGATCGGTGTGGTGTTGGTCTTGACTTTGACCGTAAACTCGCAGGTGCGGATAGTGCCGCAGGCCGAGACGACATCGACCGAGATCGTATTTTCAAGACAGCACTCTGAATAGAAGCAGACTGACTGCTTGGCAGCATCCCAATAGGCGCCGGTTCCGCGAACATTAACAGTCGCGCTGGACGGCACTCCGCCGATCGGGAAGCAGAGCGTATCCGGAGCACAGAGGAAAATACTGGTGTCCTTTGGGCAGGTTAGCGTGATCGATTGGTCGGTCAGGACCGTCACGACAGATGTGTCCACCGCCTGCAGACCGCATGAATCGGTGACCGTCACGATCACCGGATAGGCTCCCTGCGAATACGCGACAAAGCAGACGGAGTTGTTTTTGATCTGCCCACGGTTGGCGGTGATCGACGCGATATTGCCGTCAAAGTCGGCAAAGACCATACCAACACAGATCTCCTGAGGAGCGCACAGGTAAACCGTGGTATCCGGCTTCATCAAGAGAGTCGGCGCGTCATTCGGATCGACGGCTATGAACGACGTATCCGCGTCCATAGCGCCACAACTGTCAACGGCCACGGCAATGATCGTATGCACGCCCGGTCCGGTCGCGGTTACACAGACCTGTCCGGTGGACGGATTGTATTCCCCGCCGGTGACGTTCAGCGATTCGAGATTACCGTCAGTTACGGTAAGCGGAATGCAAATGGTCTGTCCGGAACAGAAAGTCCCGCCCTGACCCGGACCAAGATCGACGACGGGCGGAGTATTCATATCAACGGTTATGAAAGTCGTGTCGAGATCGATCAAGCGGCAGGAATCGACTACTGTCGCGATCACGCGATAGACGCCGGTCGTGTCCGGGCTGAAGCAATACTGTACTCGCCCGTCCTGGAAAACCGGCGTTCCCAAGTTGGTGACGACTGACGCGATATTATTGTCGAGATCAGTGACCGTGAGATCAAAACAGACAACATCAGTCGGATCGCAGACGAAGGCATCAAACGGCTCCTGAAGGTTGGCTACCGGTGCCTGGTTGGTGCGAACGGTCACGGTCGAGTAGCAAGTGTCAGCCTCGACCTCGTTCGCAGCGATTATCTGCATCGTATAGGTGCCAGACTCAGAGACCGGCAGACAGACCATACCATTTTCGTAGTAGCCGTACGGGCTGACCGAAACGGTCACTGCCGAGCCCGTTATTGTGACAGGCAGACAGATCGTATCGGGCCCAGGCACGCAGAGAAGAGTATCGATAGAGCCGATGCACTCGACAAACGGTGGGAAGTATTGTCCGAGTTCCAACTCGGCAATACAGGTATCGGTATTGCAATCGCCGGTTACAACAAGCGTATAGACGTAGTGGCCGGATGCCGGAGCGTAAACAACCAGTTCGCCTGTAGTCCAATCATAGTAACCATCGGGCAGTACCTGTACCGGGATATTGGCGGGAGTTATTTCGATCGGTACTCTAACTGTATCAGGAAGATCAACCGTCAGCGTGATCGGACCGGTCGGGCAAACAATATCCACAGC
>JAMPYH010000060.1 GCA_023700785.1 Candidatus Zixiibacteriota bacterium | reverse complement strand
CCGTCGTCCAGGTTCTGGTACGCTTCGATATGGTCGATCACCGTGCCGCGGCCAACGCCGCCCATGGTCAGACCATTGATCTCGTTCGCCGCGCCGATGATCGAGCCGCCGTGGCGGAGCGAGACATAACGGAAGACGCCGCTGTTGTCGTTGTCGTCGGTGCCGCCGTAGTTGCCGCGAACTTCGGTTCCCGGGATACCTTCGATCTGCGCGGTGCCGGAGGCGGTGTTGAGGCGGGCATCACCAAGAATGATGACCGAACCCCAGAGGCCGCGGCCGGCGGCGCCGAGCGCGATATCATTCGGGTCATCGACATCGTCCGATATGGACGTGAAGATGATCGGCTGAGTCGGCGTACCTTCGGCGTAGATCTTGCCGCCTTTGGCGACGATCAACGCGGTGGCGTTTTCGGCCGTGCCGGGGTCACCTTTGATGATGGTCCCTGGCTCAATGATGAGTATTTCGCCGTTTTCGACAAACAGAAAGCCGGACATATTCCAGACTGTGTCGCGCGACCAGACAGTGGTGCCGACGATATCCGCGTCGGTCACGACTTTGATCGGCTTCCCTGCTTCTGACACCTGGCCGAGCGCGATCGCCGGCAGCATCAGCATAAAGACAGCCATGAAGATTTTGCGAAGCATGAACTCCTCCAAAAGAGTCGTATGATGTTGTGTAACTTTCAAGACCAGTTTCAACCCAGTGCTAAAGCTAAACGGTGCGTTCAGTTGTGTTGTCTCCTTCAGTGGTTGCATGGTTTACCTAATTCGTTCCATTCACGAGAAGCTGCACATTGCCCGCGGCGCGACGCGCATGTTGGCTCTCCGCATCGTTGGCCGCACGCTCATTTTTCACGTTTAGCACCGTTTCATTCAGCCTGGGTCGGTTCATGCTCGCCATCCTCCGAGCCTACAGGGAATAGGTCACGCCGAGACCGTAGGTCATGCCGGTCTTGTACGACTGCGCGACATATTCGCGTCCCTTCAGTTCGTAGGTCTTAAGATGCTGAGCGTCGGTCAGATTTCTGGCCGATCCCCTGAGGGTGATCCCGCCGAAGATCTTCTGCGAGAGGGTCATGTCAACCGACGAGCGCGCCTGCTCGTACACGTTGGGCGTGACCCCCAGCGTGACCTCCGAGAGGCGTTCGCCAAAGCGGTTGAACATCAGGCTTATATTCGTGCCGGTGCGATCATTATCATAGCCAAGGTCAAGATTGAGCACATAGGGAGACTGACCCTGGAACGGCCTGGTCTCTTCTGCCGAGGCGGCGTCCCAATTTTTCTCCTGCTGGTATTCGTCGTTCGGGAGTTTCACCTCCGATTTGACGATGGTGACGTTGCCGCCGACGCGGAAGTTCCGCAGGAACGACAGGGCGTCGATGTGGTTCAGGCGGCGGCGCCATTCCAGCTCAAGACCGTAAACGTCGGCCCGCGCGACATTGATCGCGGTGACGTCGCCGTTAAAGTTGAGGTAGGCGCGCTCGATCGGATCATAAAAGCGCTTGAGGAATCCGCTCACCGCGAGGATCTCGCCGGGACGAATAAACCACTCCCAGCGGGCATCGTAATTGTCGATCTTGGTGTATTTCAGGTTTGGATTCCCGATGAAATAGCCGCCGCCGACAAACTCCCAGGTGGAGTGCGGGGCGATCTCGCGCATGGTTGGGCGGGCCAGCGTGCGACCGTACGCCATCCGCGCGTTCATGTTGTCCGTCACCTTGTAGATCAGGTTGACCGACGGAAGAAGATCTTCGCCGTCGATAATGTCAGTCGTATCCGTGGCGACATAGATCTGGTCGAGATTCATCTCGGTCGTCTCAAAGCGGACGCCGCCGATGACGCTGAAGCGGGAAGTGACCGGCAGTTCCAGCATACCGTAGGCGGCGCCGATATTCTGCTCGGCGTTGAAGTTCGCCTTTTTGCCGGAAGTCGCGGACCAAAGCAGACCGTAGTCGATGAAGTTGTCCGGCGTGGTGTCCACCCGCATACCGAAGTTCTCTTCGCTGAGGAACTCGTCAGGGTCGCCGGTATATTGGATCGAGCCGACATTCCCCAGTTTGAATTCACGCTCGCGGAACTCGCGGGTCTTGTGCAGGTAGGACAATCCCATTTTGAACTTGGAGGCGAGGCCGTCCCACTGCTTGAAGGGCAACGCGTAGTCCATCCGACCTTCGCGATTCTTCTCGAGCAGATCGCGGAAATAGTGTGTCGGGTAGGTCAGCCAGACAGACCCGCCGCCTTCAACCGTGTCGATCACATCCGAGAAAAAGCGCATGTCCGGATCCTCCTGGGTGGACCGGGAGAGCGACAACATCCACTCGAAGCGGCTGTCAAACGGAAGCCTGGCGTGGTCGCCTTTGAACTGCAGGGTGCCGATGGTTCGTTCGGAGTAGGTCAGGCTCTGCGAGCGGAAGTATTGGCCGGTCGCGACATTGTAGTCGAACCCCTGCACGATCCGCGCGGAAGATTCGGAATTACGATTATAGACAAACGCGAAGCCGAGTTTGTGATTGGGATGAGGGCGCAGCGTGCTGTTGAACAGGCCGCCCCAAAGAACTTCCTCTTTTCCCTGCTCGTCGCTGAAATCGGTGGTGATATCCAGCGTGTCGTTCGGTCGCGCCTCGTCGTAATTGTATCCCCAGTTGCGCAGACTGGATCGACCGTTGTTGTAATAGCTGTAGGCGCGATTGTAGTTGATCGCGGAGATAAAGCCGAGCGGCATGTCGAACAGGCTCCAACTGTTGCCGTAGGAGAGGTTGTATCCCTGGTTGATCGGCGCGGTCCGCCGTACCGGCGTCATTTTGCTGTTGACCGCTTTGCTCTGTTCGAACATGTACACGGCGTTGGCGGTATCGCGGATAATGTCGCCGTAGGTCAGGTCTTTGGGAGCGCGGGGCTCTTTGAGCGATTCAGCGATGTCCCGTTCGTCCGCTCCGGCGCCGAGCCAGTCATCGCCGGTTGCCCGGTTGGCCAGCATGTTTTCTTCGAAGGTGGTCTGGGTGTTGTAGGTCGCCGAAGTAGAGAAAGTGAGTAAACGGCCCTCCGGGAGATCTTTGGTGGTCAGATCGACCGAGCCGCCGGAAAAGTTCCCCGGTTTATCGGGAGTGAAGGTCTTTTCAACGACGATATTGTCAAGCAAAGCGGCCGGGATCATGTCCATCGGTACCGCCTGCTTGTCCGGATCCGGGCTCGGCGCCAGCGCGCCGTTGATACGGGTATTCGAGTATCGCTCGCCCAGTCCGCGGACATAGACGTACTTTCCGCCAACCACCGACGCGCCGGTCACGCGGCTCATTGCCGCCGCGGCGTCGGAACTTCCGCTCCGGCTGATCTGCTCCGCGGAGATGGCGTCACTGACCGAGACCGAGTTTTGACGGAGTTTGAGCAACGAAGCTTCGTTGTTCTTCAGTTGCTTCGCTTCAACCGTGATCCCTTCGGTCTGAATGACTGTCGCCTTGAGGGCGAGGTCGATCGTGGCGCTCTCCCCTTCGCCAACCACGACATCAGTTACTTTTGTCGAGGTGTACCCGATC
Organism: Candidatus Zixiibacteriota bacterium; assembly: GCA_023700785.1. Classification (GTDB taxonomy): domain Bacteria; phylum Zixibacteria; class MSB-5A5; order GN15; family FEB-12; genus FEB-12. Next base: position 7,435 of record JAMPYH010000060.1, on the reverse strand, counting down.
ATTGACGCGACCAGGGTATAAGTGCCAAACGGCACACGGCGAATGGTAAAGCTGCCATCCAGATCGGTGATCGCGCCAAGCGCGGTCCCCTCGAGCTGCACCGTGACGCCGATCAGCGCTTCGCCGGTTTCGGCATCCGTCAATGTGCCGGTGATCTTCCCTGCATTCCCTGAAGGGTTGGGTTGCTGGGCAAAACCGGCAGACACCATAACTGCCAGCATCGCCAGAACCGTGAACAGTCCAACCCACGAGAAACCGTTGCCGGTGACCGAGAGTCGCTGATTCTGTGAACGATCCATCTGAAAACCTCTTCCCAATTGTGTGGTTAACAGTCGAAGCGGACACTCGTCTTCCATCGTCCGCGATGTCAGGGTCGAGTTTTTCTGTTAGGGTCTCATTAAGCGGAAGCTAATAGTGGCCGAGTTTATGGTTAGGGCGGCGGAGTAAGACCATAACCGATTCCTAACTGATTGGCGCAGAACGCCGTTTTGCTGCTTATTCGCGAGCCTCCCCCTTTCCCGACGAGTATAGCTTGCCTATATTAATGTGAGGTGTAAATCAGGTCTGAGCTGATCGCGCCTAACGGCGAAGATCTGCTTAACAGGTTATGGGACAACGCCGGCGAGAGTTCCGATGAGGATATGAATGTTGACAGCGTTGTCTGATTTTTGCATCCTTCCGGTAGCTTGAAATGGGATATCCGTTTCAGCCGATACAATTGACGGGGGACGAGGGCGGTCTTCTGTCCGTGAAACGACTTGATCGAGTATGAAGAACGAGCGTAAAGCCAGAGCCGCGGCGCTTTCAGTAGCGTCCAACACCACGCTGGTGGTGATGAAGTTGCTGGCCGGTATCTTTTCCGGATCGGTTTCCATTCTCTCCGAAGCGATCCATTCCGCCAATGACCTGCTCGCCGCGGTCATCGCGTTTTTTTCGGTTCGCATCGCCGACCAACCGCCGGATAAGGAACATCCCTTTGGTCACGGTAAAGCGGAGTCTATCTCCGGCGCCATAGAGGCCGGATTGATCATATTCGCCGCGGTCTGGATCGCGGTTGAGGCGGTGCGGAAGATCGTCTCCGGCGGCGAGATCGAGCATGTCGGCTTTGGCTCGTTGATCATGGGATTCTCGGTCGTGGTGAACTTTTTTGTGTCGCGGTATCTCTTTAAAGTAGCGAAGGCCGAAGATTCCATCGCGCTCGAGGCCGACGCGCACCATCTCTCGACCGACGTATTCACGTCGCTGGGTGTCACTATTGGTCTGATCCTCGTCTGGATCACCGGCTGGCACATCATCGACCCGATAGTCGCGCTCGGCGTGGCGGTATTGATCGGCAAGATCGGCTGGCGGTTGACTCGTGACGCCAGCCGTCACCTGATGGACCATCAGCTTCCGGAAGCGGAAGTGAAACAGATCACGCAGATCCTCGATACTGAATCGCGCATCCAGTCCTGGCATGATCTACGAACGCGTAAATCCGGGAGTTACCGGCATGTCGATCTGCATATTGTCCTGCGCAGCGATTCCTCGCTGATGGAGGCGCATGAGATCGCGGATGACCTGGAACGTCGGATAAGCGGGTCATTACGCGCCGCCCATGTCGTGATCCATACCGATCCGTACGACGATTCGACAGTCCAGCCAGGCGTGTAGCGCTCACTTGCGCAAGGGCTTATCCCGGAATCTACCGCCGGACAGATCCAACCACATCACTGCAGAAACTGGCCGGTTTGCCGACACTATTAATAGATGCCGTCAATCCTGGATTGATTCCGACGCAGGCATCAGTATGACAAGAAGTTATGAGGTTGCGCGTGTATCGGAATGCCTGCCACAGGCCGATTTCTCAGAGGACTGAAACGCAAGGGCGAAACTACTCATGCCGGCATTGATCCTCAGTTGCGTTTCGCTGCTCCTTCAGCTTTACACGGTCACGCTGGTGATCCGCCTGCTCCTTGTGACCAAACATCGACTCGCGTGGGGAAGCCTCGCGGCCGGATTACTCCTGATCTTCTTCCGCCGGATCTTCGAACTGGCGGCGTATCTCGATCTCAATCAGTTCGACATCAATCTTACCTACACGCTTATCAGCTTCTTTGTCTCGGCAAGCATGGCGATCGGGATGCATCTCGCCAAGCGGATGATCGACCGGATGATGGAGACTTCCGAACGACTGACGATCTCGGAGGCCTACTATCGCGGGCTGATGGATTACGGCACCGAGGCGATCTTTATCGCCGACGCTCAGGGGAACTATATCAACGCCAACCCGCGCGCCCTGGAGCTGGTCGGGTACAGCTTAGACCAGATCACCCAAATGAATGTCCGCGACCTCGCGGCCCGCGAGGAGCTCGAGCGTTTCCCTATCCAATCAGAACGGCCGCGCGATGGCGAATTGCTGATCTACCGGCGAACTTTGGTGCGCGCCGGAGGGGAGCGATTTGTCGCGGAGCTGCATGCCCGGCAATTGCCCGACGGCAACCTGATGGCCTCGGTGCGCGATATCTCCAGCCATGTGGAGGCCCAGGCGAGGCTCGCCTTCCAGGCCAATATGCTCGATACCGTGCAACAGGCAGTGGTCGCCTTTGATCTCGAAGGACGCGTTCTCTACCACAATCAATACGCGGCTGAAATGTACGGTTGGACCGGCCGCTCGGTGCTCGGCCGGCCGATCGCGCAGACCATGGGACCGGCGATGAAAGGGGAGATGATCGCACGGGTGCAGGAGTGTCTCGCGTCGGGCCAACGCTGGACCGGCGAGATCACTTATCTGGATGAACTGGGGGCACCGCATCCGGCGATGCTGGTGCAGTCACCATTGTTTGATAACGCCATGACCCGCATCGGGTCGGTTGGGATAGCGTTTGATATTTCGGATCTCCAGGCCGCCGAGCGATCCGCCGCGCGGTCTGAAAGTCTTCTTCGCGAATTCATCGATTCCGCGCCGTTTGGCGCGCACCACTACGAGCTTACGCCTGACGGCGACCTGCTTTTTGCCGGCGCCAATCAGACGGCCGAGCGCATTCTCGGTTTCGATCACTCCGCGCTTATTGGCAAGAAGATCGAAGACGCTTTCCCGGGCGTGATCGAGTCATCGCTTCCGGAGATCTACCGTTCGGTCGCCAACACCGGAGTGGTCTGGGATTCATCACAGGTGAAGTACCAGGAAGGATCGATCGACGGTTCATTTGAGGTCGCGGCCTTCCAGACCGGCCCCAACCGGATGGTCGCGTTGTTCAAGGATGTCACCGACCGTGTCCGCGCGGAGGAAGCGTTGCGGCAACGCGAGCTGCGACTGCAGATCGTCAATGACATCGCGCGCGGCATTGTCGCCCACGAGTCGCCCGATTCGATCATCGAGCGGGCGCTGATGTCGATCTTCCAGGCCTATCCCAAATATCGCGTGGTGTACGCCACCATCTCGCCTTCGGGCGAATGGCTGGCCAAACGATCACTTCAGCCGGCCGGGCAAGGAACCTTGAGCGGAGCGACGCTTGACCTGTCACAGGTCGATGCGCTCTGGAGCCAACTACAAAAGCGGCAGTTCATATCATTGGATCTCTCGCCGGAGATGCTGGATCGTCACTCGCTGCTGAAGCGGTTTGCGTCAACGCATAGCGTCGGCTCCGTGCTCTGTATCCCGATCACGCTCAACGGGGACCTGATCGGTTCACTTGGCTTTGACGCGCCAAAAAGTGTCGCCTGGAACGAACATGAAGTAAAGCTGCTGCTCGAAGTCGCCAATTATCTCGAAATAGTCTTCCGTGACCGGCGGCAGGACGACCTGCGTGCCGCCGCCGAACTCGCGCTACGCGAAAGCGACGACCGCTTCCGCATGGCGCTCCAGAACTCGGACATTGTCATGTTCCGACAGGACGCCAACCTGCGTTATACCTGGAATCACAATTCGAAAGAGCCGGCGTTGAATGATTACATCGTCGGCCGCACCGACCACCAGATCTTTCCGACCGAGCTGGCCGATCGTCTCACCGGGATCAAGCGAGAAGTGATGGCGTCGCGGCGCGGCCGACAGTTTGAGACCGAAGTTGTTTTCCGCAATGAGACCACGTACTGGAATTGCCGCCTTGAACCTCTATGCGACGCTAATGACGAAGTGGTTGGAGTCTCCGGCGTTTCGGTCAACATTACCGCACGGCGCACCATGGAGATGGAGTTGCGGAGATCGGAGAGCCGATTCCGAACGCTGGCGGACAACCTTCCCGCGATCGTCTGGGTTGCCGACGCAAACGGCGATTGTTCCTATTTCAGCCATGCCACCATCGAACTAAGCGGCCTCGCGCACGAAGAGTTGACCGGCAAGCAGTGGCTCCAGGTGATCCATCCGGATGACCGTGACGAGTTCATTTCACTGTATCGATCCGCTATCGCGGCACGGTTTCCGTTTGAGACGACGCTTCGAGTCAGAGACGCCGGCGGCGACTATCGGCATGTGCTGATGCGGGGAGTGCCGCAGTTCTCGGCGGAGGAACTGACCGGGTACGTGGGCACCTGCTTTGACATTACCGAGCGGCTGGAATCAGAGAATCGCCTCCGCGAGAGCGAAGCGAGGCTCGAAGAAGCCCAGCGCGTGGCGCATATCGGCAGCTTTGAGTTCAATGCCGCTACCGGCGCGGAATTCTGGTCGGACGAGCTTTTCCGCATTTTCGGCCTTGACCCCGGCACATTCGTCCCGCGTGAGGAGTCGGTGCAGCAGTTCATCCACCACAACGACCGTGCCGATGTGATCCGCAAACGACTTGAAGCGCTCGACCGACATGAGGAGTACGCGCTTGAGTTCCGTATCGTTCGGCCGGATGGCGAGATCCGGTGGGTCCGTTCCAACAGCCGCCCCACATACAACGCCGAAGGCGGTCTCGTCAAGGTTATCGGTACCGTGATCGATATCACCAGCCAGCATCACGCCGAAGCGGAATTGTACCAGCGCGAGGCGCGCTTCCACACATTTATGGATAACAGCCCGGCAGTCGCGTTCATGAAGGATCGCGACGGAAAATATCTCTATTTTAACGCCGCGTTCGCGACGACCTTCAACGTTGCGCTCGCCGATTGGCTCGGCCACGACGACACCGAGTTCTGGCCGCCGGAGATCGCCGAGGCGTTCCAGAAGGTCGATCGCCAGGTGATCGAATCCGGTCAGCCTATACAATTGATCGAACAGGTCGCGCACCAGGACGGCATTCACCAGTGGTTCTCCTACAAATTCCCTATTTGTGACGCGAACGGAAAGACAGAAGCGCTTGCCGGGATCGCCATCGACCTGACCGAGCAGTACCGCGCGCAGGCCGAACAGGCGGCGTCGGAACAACGCCACCGGAGCCTCGTCGATCTGCTCCCGGACGGACTGTATATCCAGTGCGATCGGATCGTTCAATACGCCAGCCCGTCGCTTGCTGTCATGCTCGGGTATGCCTCACCGGATGATCTGGTCGGGATGCATGTACTGGCGCTCTTCCATCAAGACTCGCACGAGCTGGTCAAACAGCGGATCGCGCAGCTTGAGGCTGGCACGGAACAAGTGCCCGCGGTCGAGGAGCTACTCCTCAGGGCCGACGGTACGCCTCTCGAATGCGAAGTACGGGCGGTGAGAACCACCTGGAATGGGCGACCGGGTGTCCAGGTTGTGGTCAGCGATATCACCGAACGGAAAAAAGCGGAATCTGACCGCCAGCATCTCGAAGATCAGCTTCGACTGTCGCAAAAGTTGGAGACGATCGGTACTATGGCGGCGGGTATCGCCCATGATTTTAATAATCTGCTGGTGCCGATCATCGGCTATTCCGAACTGGTGGCGTCCGAAGAATTGCACGGCAAGTTCTCGGCTGAGTATCTGCAGGAAGTGTTGAAGGCGGCATATCGCGCCAAGGGGCTGGTTGCGCAGATCCTGGCATTCAGCCGTCAACAGTCAGGCGACCGTAAACCGATCCAGATAGATTACGTGATCCGCGAGGTGATCGGCATGCTTCGGCAGACCACCAGCCAGTCGGTTCACTTCGATCATGGCGCGTCTGGGGTCATTCCGGAAGTAATGGCGGATTCGACCCAGATGGTCCAGGTGTTGATGAACGTTTGCGTCAACGCGACTCAGGCGATGCCGCAAGGCGGAACGATCACGATCCGCACCACGCCGCCGGAGTCAGTCTCGCTTACCTGCTCCAATTGTAAACGCAAACTGCATGGAAAGATGGTGCATGTTGAGATTGCCGACACCGGCTGCGGTATGGATGGAGCCACCCTGAAGCGGATTTTCGATCCATTTTTCACCACTAAAGGGGTTGGTCAGGGGACCGGACTTGGACTAGCCGTAACCCATGGTATCATCACCCAGCATTCCGGGCATATCTGCGCGGAGAGTGTCCTGGGTGAAGGAACAACGTTCCATATTTTCCTCCCTGTCGCCGAAGCGATGAAGTCGAGATTCCATCCGGAGATCCCCGCACCGGTAATCGGCGGGACGGAGTCGATCCTGGTCATCGATGACGAGCCGGCGGTCGCGCACAGTCATGCGGCCACCCTGAAAAGTCTTGGATACAAAGTGACTGTCGCTACTGAGGCGCGGGCCGCGCTTGATCTCTTTGGCACAAACCCCGCCGCTATCGACCTGGTGCTGCTGGATCAGAGGATGCCCGACCTGACCGGAGATCAACTAGCGGTACAGATGCTTCGCCTGCGGCCGGACCTCCCGATAGTGATCTGCTCGGGATATAGCGAAGCGCTCAATCTTCGCTCCGCACAAGACCTTGGCATCCGGGATGTCATCATGAAACCGGTGGTTACAGCCGAGCTCAACCGGGCTCTCCGGGCGGCGCTGGAAGGCCGCCAGCCGACAGTGGTCACCTGAGCGATGGTACTTGCCTATCGCACACACGCTTAATCAGACTTAATCGATAGCACGACTCTTCTTTCAACCCCCACACACGCGGTAAACCTGTTGGGGCGCAACTCAGATCGCTTACCTCCAGACTCTATTGCGTACATGAATGTCCTCATTCCCAGATTGATTTCCGATAAACAGGGAGCGAATTATCCTTGACACCTTAGTCCACGAGTGATATTTTGGGCCCAATCGGATCAAAACGGGTGAGTTCGACCTCACACTCAAAATAACTGACAGAAGTCCGGGCGATAAATGGCGCGGTGAAGCGTTCGGTCGGGGTGGAATATCTCCTCGATCGTGGCGTAGGGCGGGAGTAACCGTAACGAATTTTTCGATATGCACAGCATCGTCCCAGCAGTCGCTGCGATGTTTCATCGAGTTCGCGGTTCACGACAACTTCAGTGTTGTCGAGCGCAAGCGCTTGCGCCCGGTTCTCTTCATGTCTTGACCCACGCCAGGATCATCAACAGTGCGACCATTCATTGGCAGGCAGCCGTCCCGGTGATATCCGCTTCGGCTGGCGTGCCGTCACCGACCGGT
>JAMPYH010000059.1 GCA_023700785.1 Candidatus Zixiibacteriota bacterium | reverse complement strand
CAAAAGTGCGATGTAATTTCTGGGATGTTCGAATTGTATCTTTCTTGACCTGGGCAGATTTCTCTTGAGCGCTTGTCCTGATTCTACGAGTATATATCCCCAGGCTCCCCGAGACCGGAGATCGCCTCACGCGTGATCTCCTCCGGGATGCCGAAATGCTCGCGGATCGCGGCACTAAGCTCCTTACGACCTCCCAGCGTCTGACTGCGCGACTGCTCGCCGCGCAATTCGGTCAGGGTCAGATCTCGCATCACGATAGATCGTCCCGGAAAAAATCGCGCCACCACCAGCCTGTTCATGAAAGTCGCTTCATCCCGGAACGAATCGCTGATCACCTGCTCGAACTGGCTGATCTCCCTCGCCTCTGGTTTCGCCAGATAACTATGTACGAGCTGATCGTCACGGTACATCTGCATGCGCGAACGGCCGGATCCATCGCGCGGTAAAAGCAGATAGCGTTCCCGCCCCAGGATCATGACCAGTTCATGGTCCAGGTCGCGCGGCATTGGCGTGTAGAACGGCGCGCCGTAGCCGACATCAACCAGATATTCCTTCTCTTCAATGATCACCATGATCACCAGGTGAACATCCGGCCGACTCATGTCCGCGCCGCAGAGTCTTGCCTGAAACCCCAAACTCCTGAGGAGTTGAGAGAAGAAGTAGTTATTTGGATAACAGGTGCCGCCAAAGTGGTATCGCTCGATGCCGTCAAGGTACTGCTCAAGCGTGGGCAGAGATCTCCGGTTCTGCGTCCGGTAATAGAGTTTGGAGATATTCTCAAACGGGATCCTTGTCAGGTGGGCCTCGACGATCTCAGAGAGCGCGTCAACACTCAGCGACCTTGTTCGCACGCCCAAGATACTCAGATATCTCTCAAGCAATGTGCTGGGCATGTTTCCGGTTGCTTTTGTCACGTTAACTTCTTGCCATGCTTGGCGGTGAATTGATCTACCGGCATTCCTCTCCGTCGGTGAAGCGAAACCAAATCATGATCGGTATAAGAGTGACGGAAGCGCAAGGTGAAATTGAAAAGCGTTGCCGCGCGATGGTGTGCTTTGGTCGGTCAAGCTGCCGCGGTCATATACCGTCGGCAATTTGCGAGCGGCCGGCAAACGTGTCGCGAGGAGGTGCGTACCTTGTGATATAACCGCGGGCGTATCGTCAGTCCGTGCGCGCGAACCGATCCATTCGCGAAACTGATTCTTCCGGTAAACTCGTCTAACCTGGAGAATAGTATGGTTAGGAGAATGGCCCTTCTGTTTCTGCTGGGGATCTTTCTGCTGTTGCCGATCTCGTCGCGCGGTCAATCCAGCGTCTATCTTGGTCCCCATCTCGGCATCCAGAAATCACCCGATGCTGAAGATCCAAACTATCTGGTCGGCGCGACTCTGCGCGCGAAATTGATCCCGTTCCTGGCGGTCGAAGGAGATGTCGGCTACCGCCAGGAGAAATACGGCTCTGGGGCGGTAACGGTCAAAGACTGGCCGGTTACTGTCACCGGACTGCTCTATCCGTTGCCGCTCCTCTATGCCGGTGTGGGCGGAGGCTGGTACAACTCCACCTTCGACTACTCGGAGCTATACAACGACATCGGTTTCGAAGATGAGACCACCCGAGATTTTGGCTGGCATCTTGTCGCCGGAATTGAATTGCCGCCGGTCTCATCCAATGTGAAGGTCTTCGGCGATGTCCGCTATGCCTTCCTTGACCGCGAGTTTGAGGACCTTCCGGAGGCGGTGCTCGACGGCGCGAAGTCGGATTTTTATTCCATCAATGTCGGCCTGTTGTTTGGATTGTAGATCCCAGATGGGAGTTGAGGCGGGTGACGGTCCGCCTTCGGGCGGATCGTCTCCTAAATATCAAAGCGCCGCTGGTATAGGCGGCGCTTTAATATCTTCTGAGGTCGTATGAAAAAGCTAAGACCAAGGTAGCCTCTGAGGCGGGCCGTATGTCACCGAATTGTCATCCGATTCAGAAATCTGGGTACTTTTTGGCGGATTTTCCCGAATCTGATGCTCATTTTGGGCTGGAACTGCCTCCCCACCATTGTGTATTATGCCGGACGGCCCACCGGCCGGTTAAGTGCGCTAACCAAAGGTTTAACCATACAGGAGATCTGAGCACATGAAGAAAGCACTGTTCCTGCTCGGAGTAGCATCTCTGCTGGCCGCTGTCGTCATGGCGGACAGCACCGACAGCACCAAGCAGGCCGAGAAGGCGACTGAGAAAGTCGAGAAGCAACTTGATCAGGCGCAAAAATCCGTCGAAAAACCGACTGACAAGGCAGTAAAAGCTGCGGAAAAGAAGGCTGACGTGGTCACTACCAAGTCCGGACTGAAGTATATCGATCATAAGGTCGGCGCCGGCGCCGAAGCTCTCACCGGCATGCGCGTCGCGGTCCATTACACTGGCTGGCTTGATGAAACCGGTCAGCGCGGCAAAGAGTTCGATAGCTCCAGAAAGGGTGGTCAGCCGTACACTATCACCCTCGGCGCCAAGCAGGTGATCGATGGATGGGAGGAAGGGATTGTCGGCATGAAGGTCGGCGGAATTCGTGAGTTGATCATCCCGCCGGCGCTAGCGTACGGCAAGCGTGGCTACCCGGGGTATATCCCGCCCGACGCGACTCTGATTTTTGAACTGGAGCTGATGGACGCCAAGTAAGGCGTTGGACTATAATCAGATGCGATAATTCCGGTCCTCCGGAAAATACTAAAGGCGCTGTGGGAAACCCGCAGCGCCTTTATCTTCTTAAAGAGGTAATATGAAAAAGCTAAAAGGTAACGCACTGGTTATAACGCAAAAGTGTCCAAAAAGTGTCCATGTTTACGATTTTTTTCTCAATTTTTTTTCATTCCTCCATTTAGCGCATATCGGCTAATACGCTCACAGACAAGAGGATAATACTAATGACCAACGATAAATTGGATTACCAAGGTCTGGGGTTTCTTATTTGCTGAGTCGCTCTCGTGTCGAAACAGACTCCGGATTCCGGCTTGCTGCCCCCAATGGGGCTTTCTGGCAACTTCGGTAACCGAACCAAATGAGGATGAGTCCGATCAGTTCGCCAAGATAGAGCGCCTCAGTATGTCCTTGCCGGCTCATGAATCCCCCAATTCCCGGGAGGATCGCGCCAATAGCGATGTAGAGATTGCCGTAGAATCTCATCTTCAGTTCCGGACGCCTGAGATACTGAAACGCGGAATAGAAAGCCCCGCCGATCAGAAAGAGCGCCGCGAATCCGTTAATAAAGGGTGACACGCGGCGAATCGACTGCCATTCCAACACCTTTCCGTTCGGGACTTGTGCATCGACCAGTGAACGGTCGATCGGTGATAGCACCACGAATACAGAGGTGATCAGCACTGTCGTGACGAGGATCACCACCGCGGTTCGCCCCGCACGTATGCCGAACAGCAGGAAGATCGTGCCGATCGCCAACGGCGCGCCTCCCAACAGCGCACCGGCGATATACCATGACTTGAATAGAAATTCGCTCCAGCCGAAAAGGGTGATCAGTGACTCCAGCAGCGTCCCCACCCCATACGTGACCACTCCGATACCCCACCACATGAGATGTTTCGCATCGGGTTTTTGGCGGTAGCGCGATAGGATCACCCACGCAAACAGCGCGGAAATCACGGTGGTCGCTATGGGAAGGAAATGACTGGCACGCAGCAAAGCCTCGCTCATGCATGACTCCTGTAATGTAGGCCTGATAAATCGATTTTACCAGCTATCATGGCGGCTTGTGTCACGCCTTTGTCAATTCGACTCCTGATAAACAGAAAAGGCGCCCAAAGGGCGCCTTTTGATGTTGTGGGGACTGAACATCCTGGTCGCGAAAACAGGGATCGCCGGCCTATTGCTATCGACTCACCGGCACCGCTTTGATCGCCGCGAACGCGTTCGTCAGGTCGGAGACCAGGTCGTCATGATGCTCCACGCCAACCGACAACCGCACTAATCCATCGGTTATCCCATTCGCCTCGCGGACATCCTTCGGGATCGACGCGTGCGTCATCGAGGCCGGGTGGTTGATCAGCGACTCTACTCCGCCAAGCGACTCGGCCAGGATGAATACCTGGGTCGCCATCGCGAACTTCTTCACGGTCTCAAAGTCTGCCTTGATCGTGAATGACAACATTCCGCCGGGCATCGTCATCCCATTCGGGATCGCCTTACCGTCAATGCCGGGGAAATAGATCTTGTCCACAAGGTCAACCGTCTCGAGATACTCAACCACTTTCATGGCGTTGACTGAGTGGCGCTCCATCCGCAGGTGAAGGGTCTTAAGTCCGCGGATCACCAGCCATGCCTGGAACGGATCCAGCACGCCGCCGACCGCGTATTGATTAAAGCGAAGTCGCTCGGCTAACTCTTCGTTATTGACGACCAGCGCGCCGCCGATCACGTCGCAATGGCCGCCGAGATATTTTGAGACCGAGTGATGGACTATGTCCGCTCCCAGTTCCAACGGTCGCTGGATATATGGAGTCGCGAACGTGTTGTCCACAGCGGTAAGAATGTTATGTTTTTTAGCGATGGCCGAGACCGCTTTGATATCGACCAATTTCAAAAGCGGATTGGTTGGTGTCTCAAACCAGAATAATTTGGTATTCGGTTTGACCGCCTTTTCAAAATTGGCGGGATCGGTGCCGTCGACATAACTAAAGTCGAGCCCGAAGTTCCGCATCAGCCGCTCGAACAATCGTCGAGTGCCGCCATAGAGATCATCAACCGCCACGACATGATCGCCTGATTTGAGCAGGTCGAGCACCGCGTTGAGCGCGGAGAGTCCCGATGCGAACGCGAACGCGTGCGAGCCGTTCTCCAGATCAGCTAAAATCTCCTCAAGCGCGGACCGGGTCGGATTGGACCAACGGGAATAGACGTAACCGGACTCGTCCCCGGGGAAACCGACGCGATAGGTCGAGCTGGGGAAGATCGCCTGCGTGACACCGCCCGTGTTGTCGTGCGGTATCTGCCCGGAATGGATCGCTTTGGTCTCAAAGCGGAAGTTTTTCCAACGTTTGCCTTTCCCGTCCATTACATCATCCCTTTCTCGCGCATCCAATCATCGCTGTACATTTTGCTGATATATTTCGAGCCGGAATCCGGAAGGATCACCACGACCACTTTATCCTTGCTGAGCGTTTTCGCGTGTTGCAGCGCGACATGGATCGCCGCGCCGGACGAACCACCCGCGAGGATCCCCTCTTTTCTCGCCAGATCGCGCCCGGCCGCAAAGCACTCCTTGTCGGTCACCTGGTAAACGGTGTCGATGACCGAAAAATCGATCGTCGGGCATAGCATATCTTCGCCGATCCCCTCTACCAGGTACGTGTGCGGTTCGATCAACGTCTTATCTTTGTGATACTGGTAATAAACCGAGCCGATCGGGTCAGCGGCCACTATTTGGATCTTTGGATCCTGCTCCTTGATGTACTTGGCGGTGCCGGAGACAGTTCCGCCCGTACCGATGCCGCCGACCAGGACATCAAATTTCCCCGAGGTCTGTCTCCAGATCTCAGGTCCGGTGCTCCGATAGTGCGCTTCGATATTATCCAGGTTAAAATACTGCCCGATCAGGTAGGAGTTTGAGGTCTCCCGATGCAATCGTTTGGCGGTCTCATAGTATGATTCAGGCGATTCCGCCGGCACCGCGGTCGGGCAGATATGAACCTGCGCGCCGAACGCTTTGAGCGTGTCAACTTTCTCGTTGGACATCTTGTCCGGGATGGTCAGGATCGCCTTGTACCCGTTGACCGCGGCAAACATCGCCACCGCCGCGCCGGTGTTCCCCGAAGTAGCTTCTATGATCGTCCCGCCCGGCTTCAGGTCTCCCCGATCTATCGCTTTCTGCAGGATATAGACCGCCATCCTGTCCTTGACCGAGCCGGTAGGGTTCAGGAACTCAAGTTTTGCCAGGACGGTCGCCTCGATCCCACGGTCGCGGGTCATCTTTCGTATCTTTACCAGGGGGGTATTGCCGATCGTCCGGGTGATATCATCGGCGTAAAATCGGTCGGTCATCGTTGAACTTTCTCTTCGCGGTTGCGGTTTATTTCGTCAGCGGGAGCGCGTTTCCCGGCGGCGACCATTGTCAGTCTCAAACAGCCGGACACCCCTGTCGGTTCAGGCGGTCGGCCGCTATTTTTTGAGTCAGTAAACGGATGCCGGGGCGGCCCGTCAAGTAATGTTCGGACGACCCGGGGCCGGCAGAAAAAACAATTGACAGCCGAATCGGTAAAATGTACTCATATCCCGCCTCACGTGGCGCGCGGCATGACTTGGGTCTGACCGCCGGACCGGGAGGGGACGAGTACCAACTGACTTTCATAGCGGATCAGAGTCGAGGAAGTATCATGTTTTGCAATCAATGCAACGAGAAGATCGTCGGTAAACCGGTCAAACAGGGAGCCGAGTATTACTGCTCTCTGGAGTGCGCCAACCTTGCCTCCGGGATCGACCCCGAAGAGGAAGCCGAAGAATATTTCGAAGAAGAAAAGATCGGCGAGTTTTTCGAAGAAGAAGAATAGGCTGACCCTACCTCGAGACGTCGGTTAGTCCCTTGAGAGACGCAGAATCTCGTAGTTGAGTGTTCCCGCGGGTACCTGGATCTGGACCACATCCCCCACCCCTTTTCCCAGCAACGACGAACCGATCGGCGATTTCACCGAAATAACGTCGTTATCGACATCCGCTTCGTCGGGCGGCGCGATCATAAAATTGATCTCTTCCCCATTCCGCAGATCCTTGACCAGCACCCGTGAAAACAGATAGACCTTATCGTTGGGGATCTTGTCAATATCGACCGACCTGACCCGGGAGAGCTTATCTTCCAGTTCGGCTATTTTCCGCTCCAGGTGGCCCTGGGCTTCCTTGGCGGCATGGTATTCGGCGTTTTCCGAGAGATCGCCTAACTCCATGGCCCGCTTGATCTCCGCGATAATTTTGGGACGGTCCTCGAACTTCAGCTTTTTCAGCTCCCCCTCAAGTTTCAGCCGGCCGTCTTTGGATAGATAGACATGGTCGCTCATAGAGGTCCAATATACCACATTCCTGGATTAAGGCAACTCCGGACGGTGACGGGCCAAAAGCAGGTAAAGTAGCAGCGACAACGCCAGACCGGGCAAAATCGGCTCGATCCCGAGCCAGTAGCCGGACCTATTCCAGTGGCCCGACAGATACCAGATCAACGAAACCGAACCGGAAAGAACGATCGAGAGCATGGCGGTCCGACCGTCGAATCGTCGCCTCCCGACAAATGAACTAACCACCGGAAGCACCAGCGCGGGAGCCCCAACAGAGCCAAACGCGTACCAGATGTCGACCGCCGACTTGAAGAACAGTCCCACCGCCAGCGCAAGCAGGGTCGAGACAGCCAGCCCGATCCTCGTTACACGAGTTATCTGAACTTCCGAGAACGGCCGGATCCGCCTGACCAGGTCATTGCTGAAAGTTGACGCCGCGATGAACGAATAGGAATCAACAGTGGACATGACAGTCACCAGCATCGCGACCGCGAAGATCCCCGAGATGCCGACCGGAAGGACCTGGCTGGCCAGCGTTGGATAGGCCGCCACCGGATCGGCGAGATTCGGCAATAGCGCGCGAGCGTACAGGCCGCAGGATGTGGTCATAAAGTCGAAAAGCGCCCAACAGCAGATGGAGAGAATGATCCCGCGCCGCGCCACCCGCGGAGTTTTGGCGGCGTAACATCTCTGGAAAAACGCCGGTTCGGTCAATGTGGTCAATGCGATAAAATACCAGACCGCCACCGCCCAGGTGGTACGCCCGCCATGCCAGGTGAAATGCGAGGCCGGCACGTTCGCCGCGATATACCCCGGGCCGCCATAGGTGACAAAAAGAAATATCAGGAGTACCGCAAAACCGAGGAACATCAGCGCAAACTGGAAGAGATCATTTCGAACCAGCGCCTTGAAACCACCGAGGAATACATAGATGGTCGAAAATCCGGTACCGAACAGCACGCCCACCCAGAACGGCCAGCCAAAAAGCATCTGGAAGAGCACGCCGAGCATGACAATATACGCGCCGGGGATAGCCATCAGGAAGACGACCGATGCTCCCGCCAGCGCGGCCGGTCGGCCATAGACTTGATCTAATCTGTCCGGGATGGTCAGTAGTTCGGTCTCGCGCGCTTTGCGCGCCAGAAAGAGCGCGAACACAAGCGCCGCGACATAATACGGTACGCCCAACACCAGCCAGTTGGAGATGCCGTACTTGTAGCTATACTCCCCTACTCCGAGAATGCCGCCGTAATACGTTGAGACGAGGCTGGCGACAAACGCGGGCAGGGTCAGCGCCCGACCGCCCAGGATCAATTCAGCGGCGGAGCTATTGGAGCGGATCCGTCGGCTGACGCCGAGATACATCTGTACCGCCAGATAGAGAATGACTATGCCGTGGTCGATCCAGTGCATGCGACCCTAAAAAAGCTCCAGCGATATCTGGGTGAAAAAGTTCCGTTCGGCGCCTACATAATACTCCGCCCAGCCATCCACCACGACGTCGGCGCCAACACGGTCCGCGTAGTTGCCGCCGTAACCTGACGTTTCATACTTCTTGTCGAAAATGTTATCCACCCGCGCCGAAAATGTCAGTTTCCCGATCTGGGCGAAGCTGTTCAGGCTAATCGAAGCCGACAGTGATGAGACCGAATATGGTTCGATTGAGAGCGACTGGATATTCGCTAATTCCATATACTGCCGCCCGACCAATCGTGTCCGCCAGGTGAAGCGGAGCGCGTCCGTCCGGTAATCCGCGATCAGGTTCCCCAGGTACCCGGGAAATCCGGAGATCTTTTTGTCGGCGAGATCCAGTTCGTAGGAAGAATCATCTTCGAGATAAAGCGTGGTCGAGTATTCCTTAACGCGGTTGTAATTAAACGACCAGTTGCCGCTCAGAGTCAGCTCTGGCGTCACGGCGGTTTCTCCGGTCAGTTCGATGCCGGCATGAACGGAACGCTCGGCGTTGGTGGTGATGGGCAGCCCGGTATTGTCGTTGATGCCGCCATACGGGATGATCTCATTTGTGAAATCCATCCAGAAAAGATTCACTCCGACCATTGATTGCCCGTTACGGTACCTTCCGCCCACCTCATAATTAATTACCCGCTCCGACTCTGCTGTTGGATCGCCAAACGTGTAAGTGGTATCGTCGCCGTTGATCGCGACCGAGGTTACTTCCAGTGACGGCATCGCGTACGGATCGTTGGCGTCGTAGATCTCGGCATCGGTCGGAGTGCGCGACGAGACCGCCGCGTTGGCGATCAGGCAGACCTTGTCGGTCAACGCGTAGGTGAAGCCAAGTCGCGGCGAGAAAAAGAGCCAGTTGACATCGTAGTCGTAGCCGTGGAAGGCCCCCATCCGCCCCTGTTCGAACTGGTAGCTTTGATAGCGGAGTTGCGCGGTCGCGAGCATTCCCAGTTTGGCGTTCAGCTGGTATTGCTCCTGCGCGTAGATCGACCCGACCGCCTTGTCGCCGAAATATCTATAGTACCGATGCCCCGACGCGAGGTCGCCGTTCAGGTTCTCCGCGAATTTCACTTCGCCCCAATGGTCCGAATTAAACAGGTAGAACGATCCACCCAGCGTATGTCGGCCGCGTTGATGCGCGATGTCGAGCCGCGGGTTCCATCCGTATTGATCCTTCTCCACCCAGATCTGGCGGACAAAGTTCCCCTCCGTGTACGGCTCGCCGGTCGAAGTATCGATATTGACCTGATCGGGACGAATATTGTAATCACCGTAGGCGGCGTTGATCTTTAACTGCTCGTAATACCCGCGGCCATGGATATAGTAGAACGTATTGCTCAGGGTCGCCTTGTCCGAGAGGTGATAGACATTGTGCAATTGATAGTGCGGCTGGTTGAAATTGTCCGTCTCGTTGTCGTACGCAAGGTAATTGGTGCGACGATCCCGATTCAGATCAGCGCGCGATGTGCCATAGTAGGCGAGGTGCATCCGCATCGGTCCGCCGTAGATCTGCACCTCGGTGGTTGACCGAGTATCGAGCCGCGCCAGCGCGAAATAGTAGGCCCAGCCGTCATACCAACTATTGTGGCGATAGCCGCCGGTCTTCTGCTTGGAGAAGCGTCCCGCGAACGCCCAGCGCCCGTCGATCATCCCCGACGCGTATTCCACCGACTGTTTCGCGATCTCTCCCACCATCTCGCCGTCGGAGAGATACTGCCCGTAACCGGTAGTAATGGTCGCCTGGCGTTCGCGCGCGAACGAGTTCGACGCGATATTGACTGACCCTCCAAATGACGCGTCACCGTAGAGTGAATTGCCGACTCCGCGCTGCACCTGGATATCGGTAACGGTCGCGGCGAAATCGGGCAGGTCAACAAAGTATGTCGCCTGATCTTCCGGATCGTTTAGCGGCACGCCATTGATATAGACCGACACCCGCTTGTCATTAAATCCACGGATCGATAGATAGCTGTAGCCGAGCGATGACCCGGCGTCGGAGTAGGCGTAGAGATTGGGTGTAGATTCCAGCAACAGCGGAAACTCGCCGACAGTATAGTCGCGCGCGATCTCGTCCTGCGAGAAGTTCTCAAACGGCACCGGGGTGACGCCCTCGCGCGCCCGGTCGGCGGTGATGATAATGTCCCGCTCGCGATAGAAAGTCGGCTGAAGGATCACGGTGTCCGGGACAGCGATCAAGTCGAATTGACGCGACTGAAAGCCGACAGACGAAAAGGTGATGCGGGTAACTCCCGCGCTGAACGGTAACCTGAAATCGCCGTCGCTGTCGGTTTGGGTGCCGACCCCGCTTAGATTAGTGATGACCGACACTGACGGGATCGGGTTGCCTTGAGGGTCAACCACCCGGCCGGTCAACTCAAGGGTTTGCGCCGAGAGCAGACTGAACAAGAGCAGCATACTCCCGAGATGAAGGATCGTACGTTTCATGACAGTAACCTCGCACCATAAGGGTTTGCAAGATTCCGTCCTGAATCGATAGGTAAGCCTGGAACTCAGGCAGTGGGGATGTGGTTTGCACGCATCTCCGTTTCCCTACGCCGGTATTATCCGGATCAGGTCGAGGGGGTATGATCTCAGGCGGTCGTTATTACGCCACCCCCAACGGATCTATTTTCTGGCGATAATCTGGCTCCATGTTCCGCGTTTGGCAAGCGGAAATTT
>JAMPYH010000058.1 GCA_023700785.1 Candidatus Zixiibacteriota bacterium | reverse complement strand
TGGTAACTGGTCGGATGTGAGCGAAACGTGAATCCCTTCAGAATAGTTGACGCCAGATGATGAGCGTGAGACATCTCCTTTTTTCGGCGCGTGATGATCTTCTCCAGCGTCCCGTCGCTGTACCAGCGGGTGAAGATCTCCGCCATTAACGGCGGGACCCCGAGGATCGATGCCTGCAGCGACTCGTTCAGTTTTCGGAGCGACGGTTTCGGCGCGGCGATAAACCCGATGCGCAGGCCGGCGGCCAGCGCTTTTGATGACGAGATGATGCCGTAGCCTCTCTCCGGCAACATGCGGCAGATGAATCCCGGATGCTTTTCCATCAAAGGGGCGAGGATCTCATCTTCGACGACCGTGATCGAATGGCGATCGGCGACCTCGGCGATCTGCTGTCTCCGTTTGGCCGACATGATCGCGTTGGTCGGATTTTGATATGACGGATTGCAATACATAAGGCGGACATCGCGATGTTTGCAGATCGTCTCAAGCGACTCCGGCCGCATCCCTTCGTCATCCATCTCCACGCCGACCACTTCGAGCCCCATCAACTCGGCGATGATCTTGACCCCGGGATAGGTGTACTCTTCGGTGGCGATAAGATCACCCGGACGAGTCTCGGCGGCAAAGATCGCCATCAGCGCGTGTTGAGCGCCGCCGGAGATGTAGATCTGCTCCATGTCAACTTTGAGGCCGAGCGATTCGAGCCAGCGGAGTCCGGCCTCGCGATGTTTGGGATAACCGGCGGATGGCGGGTAGTGCAGTAGATGCTGTATATCGCCATGCTTAACGATCTGTCGAAGCGCGGCGGCAAGATCCGGATCATACGCGGTAGCCGGTTGGTTCTTGGAAAAATCGACACCTACTGAGACCGGTTTGTAAACCGACGCCAGATACGAGCGGGCGTTAGGGAGCTCACCGACGAAAGTACCGCGTCTTCCATCTCCATATACCAGACCACGGCGTTCAGCCTCGGAATAGGCGCGCGTGATTGTCCCTAAGGCAACACCCAGTTTGTCCGCCAGATCGCGCTGAGTGGGAAGGCGGGTGCCGACCGGAAGCTTCCCTGCGGCAACATCTTCCGAGAGCGCACGAACCAACGAAATGTACATTGGCTCGTCGTGCTTTTGTACTACTGGCGACCAGGTCATCAGTGAATCCATATATTACTCCATATCAATAGCTTATCAGCCACAACGAGTGATACGTAGCGCGTTCTGTCTTTGTCTCACTCTTTTTTGTACCAATGACATAATATATTGTAACTGGTTTGTCACAGCAAGAGTATTATTACATGGAAGCTCGTTATCATACAACGGCCAAACCCGGGAGATTCTGTTATGGTGGATTTCCAGTACTCCGCGATGGCCGGGCGACTGCGCCGGTCCGAAATTCGCGAACTGCTCAAGCTGACCCGCAATCCCGAAACGATCTCGTTCGCCGGTGGACTTCCCGATCCGGCGATCTTTCCCTACGATGCTGTCGAAGCGGCGTCGCTGCGGGCCATCCATGCATGCGGCCGCCACGCCCTGCAGTACAGCCCGACCGAAGGAGATCCGTTCCTCAAAGAACAGTTGATCCAGTTCATGGCTCGCCACGGGGAGCCGGTGAAGCCGGAGAATCTGCTGGTAGTGGCCTCCTCCCAACAAGGGATCGACCTGCTGAGTAAGGTTTTCATTGACCCCGGTGATCCGATCATTGTCGAGCGACCAACTTATGTCGGGACCATTCAGGCTTTCCGGGCGTTTAACGCGGACTTCCACGGCGCCGAGATAGATCATGATGGCGTGATCCCGGAAAAACTTGAACAATTGGTTATCAGGTTGATCGACGAAGGGCGCAAGCCGAAATTCGTCTATCTCATCCCGGACTTCCAGAATCCGTCAGGCATCACGCTCTCGCTTGAGCGGCGCAGTCAAGTTCTCGCGCTCGCGACCGCTTACGATCTGGTCATTGTCGAGGACAGCCCGTATCGAGAACTTCGCTATGAAGGCGACCTGCTTCCGTCGCTTTATTCCCTCGACCGGGACGGACGGGTGATACAGTTGAAGACCTTCTCAAAGATCTTTTGCCCGGGTTTCCGGATCGGATGGATGGTCGGTCCGGCCGAAGTGATCGACAAGTTTGTGATGGCCAAACAGGGGACCGACCTCTGCACCGCCGCGTACGTATCGATCATCGCGGGATTCCTGATCCAGGACGGGCATTTGGAGAAACAGATCGAGATCAGCAAAAAGCTCTATCAGCGGAAGCGCGCGGCGATGCTTGCCGCTCTCGAAAAATATATGCCGAAGATCGACGGCCTCTGGTGGTCGAAGCCGGAAGGCGGGATGTTTCTCTGGCTGCAGTTGCCTGAAGGAATAGACGCGAATGACATGATCGATGACGCCATCGACCTCAAGGTCGCGTTTGTCATCGGCTCATGCTTTTTCCATGACGGCTCGAACCGAAACACGATGCGGCTGAATTATTCGTATCCGACTGAAGAGCAGATCGCGGAGGGGATCCGACGATTGGCGACGCTGGTGGAACGACGGCTCGCGGTTAGCCCAGTGCGCTGACATATGAGAGGCGGAGCGCGGTGCTCTGCCTCTTACTCGAACGTCACTTTCTCAAACCGCACATTCTCCCCCTCAATGCCGGCCCAGAACAGGCGGATGGTCATGGTCGGGTACGCCTCGCTCAGCATCAAGGCAACCATCGGCAGGTCCGTTTTGCACTTTGTAGCCGGGTCAACGCCGTGATAGTGTTCGGCATGATTCTGGTACCAGCGGCAATCCTCATGGCCGAAAATGATGACTTCGGGGAGCTTGAACAGGTCGAGCATAAAAGTCACCTGGTGCCACAAGGTATCGAACTCGCGCGGGGCATATCCTTTGGCGCCGAGCGCGTGCACGCCGCCGCCGCGAATGATCGGCAGATAATTCTTCACGCCGAGTGATTCGGTGACGAACCGCCGGATCGGCACCTGAAAACGCGGATCCGCGCAATGGATCACCATCGATTCCGCCGGGTGTTGATCCAGCGGATAGACAAAGGTATCGGGAGTATGACTCATCTGATCCTCACTACTATTTCTCCGCGCGTCGAGGGACACTGTTCCCCGGGAGGGCGTTGTAGCCTTGTCGCGCGTAATCGATCGCTTCGGCCAGGATACGCGTAGCTTCCTGCGAGGCGTGGAAACCCATGGAGTTTTCGGCGGCGATGAAGTCAAGCCGCCATTGCGCTTTGCGGTGGAAATTGCGCGCCGGCGCAAGCGCGACAGAATCTGCGCCGGACTTCGACGCCGCGTCGATCGACGCGATCAGGTCCAGCACCGCTTCTTCGGCGCGGAGCATGACGTTCTTTGTCTTGTCCTGGATCCGTTCGGCGCGCGCCAGGATCTCGGATTCCGGATAGCGGTGACAATTCTGGCAGGCTCGGGCGATATTCAGCAGCGGACTTCGCACATGGTGATCCGATATTTTGATCGCCCCCTCCCGATAATACGGCATGTGGCAATCGGCGCAAGCGACGCCGCTGCGGGCATGGATCCCCTGGTTCCACATCTCAAACTCAGGGTGCTGCGCCTTGAGCACCGGCGCTTTGCTGGTGGTATGTGTCCAGTCGATATGGTTCACCGAATCGTAGTAGGCTTCGATCTGTTCAACCTGGATCCCCTCGTGCCAGGGATAGGTGAGCAGCTTTTCCTCTTTCCCTTTGAAATAATACTCGACATGGCATTGCCCGCACACAAACGAGCGCATCTCCTGGCGGGTCGCCTCCGTATTCGGGTTGTAGGGAGCGAGTCGCGGGCCGTTCTGCCAGCGGGTAAAACTGGGGAGGTGCGGCAGGGAAGTACCGCTGGCCGCCAATCGCTGGATGCCGTTGATAAAACCTGGGCGCGTGACGCGCAGATTCATGGATCTTGGCTCGTGGCAATCGCCGCAAACGACCGGATGATCCACCAGCTTGCTCGCCTCATCAAACGGCATCGCGCAGACCATCTCAAACCCTTTCATGATCTGGGCAAGCGTGTCGCTGTCGGCAATGCCGGCGTCTCTCCCTTTCTGCTTGTAGGCGGGGATCACCGCGGCGTGGCAATGCAGGCAAGCGCCGGGCTGTTTAAATTGTTTGACCCGTTCGGTCTCGGCCTGATCAGAAAGCATGAACGCATGACCGCGTTCTTCGCGATAATCAATGCCGAAGGCATAGCCATTAAACAGTTCGCGCCAACGCGGATCATCGTCCAGTTTCTGAAATGCCTCGCTCCCGCCATGCTTGGTGCGGGCGGTATCGACTGTCCGGCGATAACTGTCATATTGCCGGGGGAAGTTCTCCCCCCAGATCTTTGGGTCGATCGTGGTCTCGGAAATATCCGCTACCTGGAAGACGATCTGCCTGGCCTCTTCCTTGCGTTGAGAGATATTCTGATAGAGAAGCATGATCGCGAACGTTGCCGCCGCCAAAAGCACGACCAGTCCGATGATCAGCAGTTGTGATCGGCGGTTGGAAGAAGACGGGTTCTGGGCCATGAGATCTATTCCTTTCAATGCGCGGCGCCGTGGCCAACCTCGCGGTGGCACCGCACGCAGTTCTGGTGGTCATCGGCATGGATGAACGAACCAACCGACTCCGAGACCAGCTGGGCATGACAGCGCAGGCAGTTCCGCTGGACAACCTCGCGATTGTGCGGGCGGACGCGGATCGGTTCGTCAAAGTTTTGCATGGTGAACTTCTGGGAATGGCTCCAGCCATTCTCGGCCTTGATCAGATATTTGCCGGGAAAACTCTGGGGGAGGTGACAGTCGTTGCAAATGGCGACGCCGTGGTGGCTTCCTTTCTGCCAGGAGTCAAAGTGCTCCCGCATGATATGGCAGTTGGTGCAGACGGTCGGATCATCGGAGAGATACGAGCCTCCCTTGGCATAATAGAACGTAAAAAAGCCAAGTCCGATCAGGACGCCGACCAGCGCGGCGATCAACGCCACCCAGGTCTGGAGACGGGATGAGGAATTCGTGGTCTTCTTGAACACAGACGCTTACTGAGATCAACCAATTCTATTCTAGCCAGAAGATAGGGGTATGCGGGGCGCTCAGCAAGCGAATAGCAGAAATTCAAGGTTTCACCTCATTGCGTATTCTGGGCGTCATCCGGAGAATCAGAATTAACCGGCAGGAATACCGTCCGCGCGAACCGACGGTTGGGTAGATCGGGCGCCGCCCGGGGACGCGGCGCCGCTCCACGCAGGCTACTTAACCTTGGAGATAAACTCTACTTTGGGAGCTATACCCAACACTGGCAGGCCAAGATGCTCTTCAATATCTTCGACCTTCTTAAAGGATGTATCCAGCAGTTCCATGATGATGGCCGTCGCGCCGCCGATCATCAGGCCGAGCGCCAAGCCCATCGCCAGGATCTTTATTCTATCCGGCTTTACCGGAGCCAACGGAAGTTTCCCTGGCTCGACGACTCGATACTTGGAGGTTGACATATCCTGCAGTAACGCTTGCGAAATGGAAGAACTTTCCTGCTGGCTCTTGAACCGGTTGCGGAGGTCGGTCAGAGAGACGATCTCCTGATTCAGTCGATTAAGCGTCGCCTGATAATCCGGACCGAGTTTGGAGCGATCGGTCAATTCTCCCAACGCCGTTTTGAGAAACAGCGATTTCGAGTAGAGCACGTCAAGATTCGTCCGGGCGTTAAACAGCGTGGTGAGGTTCTCACGGGTGGCGGCATCGTAGTCCGTGAACTGGGCATTGACCAACCGGCGATGTTCCGCTTCGATGGTGTTGATCAACGAGTTGATCTTGAGCTTCAGGTTGAGGACCTGTGGATCCGACCAGGGGTACCGCGTCATGTAATCGCTGATATTCTGGAGCTGATCCCTTAGCTCGGTAGTCGCGTCAGTCACTTCCGGTGATTCCCTGAGGGTAAGATTCGCCGTGGAAAGTTTCCCGTTGGTGGAGCGGCTGATCGCCGCGAGCATGTCCCGTTCTTTCTTTTGCTGATCGCTGATATCGTTATTGGCCTGGTCGATCTCGGATTGAATGTCCAGCCGATTGGTTTCCGACAGGATCGACGCATCGGTCTGTACGCCCAAGAGCCGTTTTTCAAACGCGGTCTTCTCGTTGATCTTGCTCTGCAGCATGGTCTCATATTTCTGCAACTGATCATCGGAAAAGTCCTGAGACGAACGAAGGTTGCTGATATCCTGCTTCAGCTTTTCCTGTACAAAGATCTCGCCGAGATTTGTGGATATCTGCTGAGCTTTGCGCGGATCGGTGGAGAGCACTTTGATGACTATGTGATCTTGCGCCGCCATCTCAACGGTGACATTGGATTGGATCTGCGTTTGAAGAAGGTCATTGACGATCTGCTCCTGTGATACTTCAGGATGTTCGCCCCGGATCTTTGTTGCCTGTCCGATGATGGTCGGATCTTCGTTCAATCTCAACCGTTCGGCAAGCAGAGAGACATATTTCATTGAAGTCAGTTCATTGTAATAGCTGCGGAGTTCATTGCGGATATCCTCCGAAGATCGACGACTGACATCAGAGGTGCCCAGCAAGCGCTGGAGATCACCGGACAGCCGCATCTGAGGATTGATGGCGACAATAGTTGACGATTCGAACTCTGGCGTTAAAAGGAAGGAGCCTGCGTAGGTCACCAAGGTCACTACCACGAACGGCAGTATGATGAGCCACCGCCGGCGAACGATAATACGCCAGATATCCCGAAGGTCGCTGAATCCGCTGACAGGTTGTTTCTGTGCCATAATGCTAGCGCTCGATCTCCCTGTGATCGAACCGGGTCAAACCGGTCGATCTCTCTATTCTAACACCGACTTCCGTGCCGGTTCCAACCAGTATCGGAGGTACCGGGAAAAGTCGCAAGTATTGAAGTTTGTCATGATGGTCGGCGAGCCGGGTCCGCGGTCTGATCGACCCAGGTTCGGCAGGCATTTTGTCCCAACGGGGCAGGCATCTCAAAACCGCCCAAGAACTTCTGTGCCAGGAGCTGGGTGGAAAGGATGCCGATGAACGACATGTTGTCCTTGAACGACATGTGGGCGTGAGAGAGCTTGGTGCACTTCTCGCGCAACTTGGCGACCATCACGGGAGAAAACAGCCCGCCCCGGCGGATGGAGTCCTCGGAGAGAAGCTCTTCCACGTATTCGGGCGAATCCGGCTGGACAAAGCTGTTGGAATCCGGAGCCATGTAGGGCTGTTTTACCCGGCTGAGGATCGATCTTGGCAGCTCGCGCGACATCGCTTTCTTCAGCACAAACTTCTCTTTCAGCCCCAGGATCTTGTGGCTCGGAGGGATGGTCGCCGCGAACTCGACGACCCGATGGTCGAGGAATGGGTAACGGCCTTCGACCCCATGCGCGGCGGTGACCCTGTCCCCCTGCGAAGAAAGAAGGTAGCCCGAGAGCAGGGAACGGGCCTCAAGAAACTGAGCCTTGGCAAGATGATGCAGTCTCGCAAAGTTCTCCGGCAGATCGGTACCGAAGGCCTCAAGCGGATCGTAAGCTCCTATCACGCCCTTTACATCGGCGGTAAAGAAATTCTTGATCTTGGAGGTCGTCATGATCCGCTGTACATGTGAGTAGTAATACGCGGATGTATTAGCCAGTCCTTCTTTGTAGAACGTCTCGAGATAGAACTTCGCTTTCGACGGTGAGAGTGGCAGAGTGGGATAAAGTCGTTGCAACAGCGTCGGACGCCAGGCAGAATCCGGATTTCGGGCCCAAAACGTTCGGATCAATACTTCTTTGAAGAGATCGTACCCGCCAAGGATCTCGTCTGAACCCTCGCCGGTCAGGACGACCTTGAAGTTGGTATCGCGAACCAATTGTGACAGCAGGAAGAGCGGAGTTGGAGCGGTTCGAAGGATGGGGCGTTCGGTGTGCCAGATCACGTCCGGAAAGCTCTGCGCGATCTCTTTATAGCCGCAGTGGATCTGGTGATGGCTGGTTCCAAGGAAACTTGCCATCTCCAACTGGTAATCGGATTCGTCGTACGCCTTGTCGTGAAAGGCGATGGAGAATGTCTCGAGCCGATTTTTCGTAAAATTGCGTATCAGCGCTGTAATGGCGGAGGAATCGAGGCCGCCGGATAGATAGGCGCCGACCGGTACATCCGCGCGCAAACGGAGGCGAACCGAGTCAACAAGCAAAGCGTGAAGTTCTTCCGCCCACGAATCGACCGACCGCTGGTGATCGAACCGCTCCGGAAAGCGCATCTGCCAGTACCGACCGGAATTGAGTTTCCCCTGCTTTAGCTCAAGCCAGCTGCCGGCTTCAAGTTCGTTGATATTCTCAAACGCGGTGCGCGGCGGCGCGGTGGTCCACCAAGTGAAGATCTCGTCGAGCCCACGCAGGTCGATCCGGCGGGGTATGGTCGGATCGCAGAAGATCGCTTTGATCTCGGACGCGAAGTAGAAGCGCCCATTCTGCAGAGTATAGAAGATCGGCCGCTTGCCGAGCCGGTCCCGACTCAAGAAGATCGAGCCAGCTTTACGGTCATAGATGCAGAACGCGAACTGACCGTTAAAGCGATCGACACAGCTCTTCCCCCACTCCTCGTACGCGTGAACGATCACTTCAGTATCGGAGTTGGTGCGGAAACGATGTCCCCGTTTCTCCAGCTCGGGACGCAACTCGATGTAGTTGAAAATCTCGCCATTGAAGACTATCCAGACAGTGCCGTCTTCATTGGAGAGCGGTTGTTGGCCGCAGGAGAGATCGATGATTGAAAGCCGGGCATGTCCGAGCACCGCCTTTTGATCGACATAAACGCCGAACTCGTCGGGGCCGCGATGCCTGATCGAAGCGATCATCCGCCCCACCAGTTCACGGTCCGGCTGGGTGTAACCTTCGATCTGGAAATATCCGGCAATGCCGCACATACTACTGTCCTGAGTGCTCCTGCTTGAGCTGCAATTTGTTCACCTTGCCGGATTGATACTTCGGCAGGGCATCAACAAAGCTGATGATCTTCGGGACTTTGAAGTCTGCCAGTCGCTGCTTGCAGTGCAGCACGAACTCTTTGGCGTCGGCGGTCATGTTTGGCCTGAGCACGACGACCGCCTTTACCGTCTCACCCAACAGCGGGTCAGGTACGCCGATCACTGTAGCTTCCAGCACTTTGTCATGCGCTAAAAGGCAATCTTCGACTTCCTTCACGCTGACGCGATTCCCCCCCACTTTGATGATCTCCTTCTTCCGTCCAACAATATAGATATAGCCGTCGCTGTCTCGTTTGGCCAGGTCGCCGGTATGGAGCATGCCGTCTTTAAGCACCGCGCGATTTTCGTCCGGCTGGTTCCAGTAACCGATCATGACATTGTCGCCGTCCACCACGATCTCGCCGGTTTCGCCACCGGGAACCTCATTGCCGGATTCATCGGCCACAATGACGCGCACTCCCGGAACCGGAATGCCGACCGATCCGATCTTTTCCGCAAGCCGTTCCGGAGGAAGCCAGGAGACCCGCGGCGACGCTTCGGTCTGGCCGTACATGATATAGATCTCTTTCGACGGAAATCCTTTCATCAGGCGCCGTATGGTCTCGGTCGCCATGGCGCCGCCGGCCTGCGTAAAATAGCGGAGATGCGCAAGTTTCCGGGCGGTGAAGGTGGAATTGCCCAGGAGGATCTGAAAGTTCGACGGTACTCCTGAAAAACCGGTGACTTCCTGCTGTTCCATCGTATCGAGCACAACTTCAGGATAAAGAAAGCGATTGTCGATCACGCACGTTCCGCCGGCTGCGACATGGGTCAGCAATAGCGAGTTGCCGTAAATGTAATAAAACGGCAGGATCACCATGACGCTGTCGGCTGAGGTCAATTTGAGGTACTCGACTGTCGCGATCGTGTTGCTCACGAGATTTTTGTGCGACAGCATTACCCCTTTGCCGGCTCCGGTGGAGCCCGACGTATAGAATATGGCGGCGAGTGAATCATCGGCTCGGTCGGCCCCGAGGTCATTCAAGGTTAGCGGTCGAAACATACCACTATTGTGTTTTGCATCCGCGGAGCTGCTGCCGATCGGCCCAACAATCTCGTTCAAGGTTATGTGCGAGACTGTCCGACTTGAGTAAGATAGCGGAGAGTCCGTGATGACAGCGCTGATCGAGATCGCGTTATCGAGAAGCAGCGGCAGTTTCCGTCTAAACTTGAGTTGGGCGCAGAGTAGCTCAGCCTGGCAATCGGTCAAGATGGTCGCCAGGGAATCCGCCGACAGCGATGTATCGAGCGGCACCACGGCCATTCTCGCTTTAAGGATCCCGAAGAACCACACACAATACTCAAGCGAATTATCGCAGAGGATCGCGCAACGGGCGGACGGAGGCAGATGCTTTTGAAGG
This sequence comes from Candidatus Zixiibacteriota bacterium, assembly GCA_023700785.1. Classification (GTDB taxonomy): domain Bacteria; phylum Zixibacteria; class MSB-5A5; order GN15; family FEB-12; genus FEB-12. Next base: position 1,001 of record JAMPYH010000058.1, on the reverse strand, counting down.
TACTCCGCGAGAAGGTCCGAGGCTTTGTCCAGTTCGCCGTACAGGAGCTCCTGGCCGTCGTACCACGCCGCCCGGCTATGGGGAGCTTCAGCGGCGACACGTCGTAGGAGATCTTCTACTCGCATACTTTTGGCAAAGTATCGGCCAGGCATGACCGCCGTACGGCGTCATGCCCGACATCAGCTTGTCTTGCGTTTGATATAATTTACGAGGTTGTCGATAGAATCCAGATTCGCGGGCAGCATTTCGTCATCCTCGGGAGCGAATCCATACTTCTCTTCGAGGAACGCGATCAATTCGAGTACACCGGTGGAATCAATTATTCCGTGGCGCATGAATGAGTCCGTGTCGGTAAACGTGGTCGTCTCATCACCGACAAGAAACGAATCAGTGATGAAGGTTCGCAGCTCCTGGCGAACCGTATCAGAATTTACAGGCATGATCTTCCTTTTCGCTCCATAAGGGTCGTGGTGTTCAGTCGGTGGTGATATGCAGCGGCGGGAGTTTCAGATATTCAGTCGCTCTGATCTTCCGCTCGATATTGGCATAACCGCGTTCCGCGTGGTCAGTCGGGATCCCCAGAACTTTGGCCGCCTCGGTCGCGGGAACATTATGCTCCATCGCGTACCAGAGCATATCCATCGTATAGAAATCGAGTCCAAAGAAGAACTCTTCCTGGGTAACCTCCGAGCTATAGGTATCAGTTGTCGGGGTCCGCTGAATGATACTCTGCGGCACGCCAAGATACTCGGCCAGTTGATATACTTGCACTTTGAAGAGATGGGCGATCGGCTTCAGGTCGGCGCCGCCGTCGCCGTACTTGACAAAAAACCCCTGTTCATGCTCATCCTTGTTGCCGGTACCGGCTACTGCCCAGTTCCGCTTTTCCGCATGATAGTAAAGCGTGGTCATCCGAAGGCGCTGTTTCAGGTTTGACGCGGCCACTATCTGCAGGTACGCGTTCAGCGGGAGCCGTTTGACCTTCTTTTCCCCGGCCTCGT
>JAMPYH010000057.1 GCA_023700785.1 Candidatus Zixiibacteriota bacterium | reverse complement strand
GAAGCTGATCGCGCCGGTCACTTCGGTCTCGGCGACCTTGACGCCATCAGTCTTATCCAGCACCACCAGCTTGCCGCTCATGGTCCCGACCACTACGAACTGACCAACCAACAACGGAGACGCTTTCACAACTTCGATGATCGGATAGTTCCAGATCATCGTACCATCCTGACGATCGAGGGCGACCACTTCGCCACCGGAGTGGCCGATCACGATCAGATCGTCGTCGATCGACGGCGTGGTCCAGACAGGACCACTCAGCGCCGTCCGCCAAAGGATCGTTCCATCCGCGGGATCCAAACCGTACACATTGCCGGTCATGCCGGCAATGCAGACAATGTCCGCGATCGCGGCGCCGCCCACCAGAGGACCATCCAGCCTGGCCTCCCAGATCTTCTCTCCGGTTGAATCAGACAACGCGTAGAGAGTACCGTCGGTTGAAGGCTGGTAGATCCGCCCGTCGGCGTACGCGGTCGGCGCGGTGAATCGTCCAGATCCTTTAAAGTCCCAGAGGCGGTGCCCCGTATAAGCGTCAAGCGCGTACAGGATCCCGTCGCCGGAACTGATTATTAGTCGGTCATTTAGTATTATCGGAGCCGGAGCGGCATCCTTAACCGAAACGCGCCAGATGGCTTTGCGGGTTTTCAGGTTGATCGCCTCCACCCGGTTCCGGTGGGGCGATAACGCGCTGTAGAGCAACGTGTCCTTGAGGACAACCGCCGTCTGGCCAGTCCCATGCAGGCGGAGCTGCCCGAACATGGAGCCATCGGACGTATTATAGAAATGGATCCGTTTACCGGTTGTCGGGACCACCAGCCGGTCGTGCTGGATCGTCATCGGTGCCGCTATCCGGTAACTGAACTTGTCCGACCACAAAAGCTGAAGTTTGCCGTTGTAGCCGCTTTCCGGATATGCCCCGCGTGACTGGAGATCACCGCGATAATACGGCCAGGGCGATTCCGCCTTGGCGAACTCATCGGTGTAAGTAAAGCGCGGCGCGCAGGAAGCCGCCGCGAGTCCCAGAAAAAAGAGCATCAGACATTGGCGGCGCATCAGAAGTTCCACCCAAAGAAAAAGTCAAAATCGGTTCGCGGGCTGATCGTATGGAAATCGGTCGTTCGGGCGAAATCAAATCGAAGTTGTACCACATAGCCGAGATTCACCCGGAATCCGGTGCCGAAGGACCCGTAGAACTGGTCGAACTGATCATCCCAAGCGGAGCCAACATCAAAGAAGAGCGCGCCGCGAATGCCGCGAAATGCCATCGCGCCGATCGGCAGACCAATGATCAGATCGTCCACCAGCGGGAAACGGAGCTCATTCGAGGCAAACAGGATCCGCTTGCTGAACCAATGATTGCGATCGAATCCACGGAACGACCAACTTCCGCCAAGATAGGCGCGTTGCGGATCGATTCCTTCGGAAGCATACGCGAACAGCCGATTGGCGAACGCCGAGTGGCTGCCAAGCCGAAAATAGTGCCTGATATCAGCAAAACCCATGCGGCTATATGAGTCACCTTCGGTGACTGAGGCAGTATGCCCGACTGTCAGATTATAGCGCCGCCCTTCGATCGGGCCGGAAATATCCCACAAAGAATTATCAAGGACATAGCTCAGATAATTGGAGACCAGCAGGCCCTCTCGCGGTTCGCGGCCGAAGCCGAGATCCTTCTTGGAATAGCGCGCGGACGTGGTGAACTCGACCCGGCTGAACTTGGAGAACGGATAACTGAACAGAGCGACACCACCCGCCTGCCGCTCGTCATAATACAGGTCGTAGTCGTTATAATACTCGTCGTACAAATGGAACGCGCCGACTCCCCAGTTGAGTCGCTTGGTGCGGTTGATGTAAGTGACGCCGACATTAAACGAGCCAAGGAAGTCATCCTTCGTGTCCGACGTATTCGACAGGAAGATGTAGTACGCCTGGTTGCCGAGAATATCGGATACCATCCCCTGGAATCCACCGGCCGAGCCATACACCGGATCGTAACCGATGTTTGACTGCGCGATGTCAAACGAGTACTCGGGATCATACGAAATCGATGCTTCGGTCACCTCCTGGCTGATCGACATCGGGAGCCACGGTACCGAGTCAATGACCAATTCCTGAGCGAGAACTTTCGGTGCCACCGGCATCTCCATTTGGAAGACATGGAATCCCTGATCCTGGTAGCCGGTGTAGAGGAGATTTTTGTTGTCGGAGCTGACTCTTGGGTCGAACGCGCCGGTGACATAGGTTGACTGGAGCGTCAACTCCCCGTCGTTCGAGAGAAAATAGAGATTGTACGTTCCCTCCCTATCCGACGAAAAATAGATCCCGTCCCTGGTCGCTTCCGGAGTCTGGTCATGGAACGCGCCGTAGGTCAACTGGTCGATACGTCCAGTATTCGGATCTGTGCTGAAGATATTCAGCGAGCCGGACTGCCCGACGCCGGAGCGATCGGACGCGAAGATCACTCGGTTGCCGTCCAGGGAAAATGTTGGATCGGTGTCATAGTAAATGTCGTCAGTCAGCGCGCGGTAGTTACCCGTCGCGAGTTCAAGTAGATAGAGATCGGCAAAGCCCGAGCGTCGGACACCGGAGAAGACCACCTGCTTCCCGTCAGGAGAGAACTGCGGCGAACGGGCCGCGATCAAACTCCCAAACCGATATTCCCGCACGACATCATGCTCGCGCAGGTCGTACAAGTAAATGACGTCCGACTCATTTGATTTGGACGCGAAAACCACTTTGCCGGAATCATTGGCGTCGATCCCGGAGCGCAGCAGGTAAAGCGATTCAAACTTCGACGACCGCTCCCCCTTTACCAGGGTGTGCACTTTGCCTGATTCGAGCTCGCGCATATAGATCCCGGTATAACCCATCCGGTTGGCCATAAAAACGACATGGTCGCGCAAGCCGCGGCCGGAATCCCATCTGATCATCGTCCCTTTGACCGCGTAGCCGCTGGGGCTGACCTGTTTGGACTCCATCTTGGGAAGGCCGAGATCGGCGACTTCCGGGAAATACTTCTTTTTGAGCGCGTACTCCCATTTGCGCGACAACTCGTTGATATCATCCCCCAGCGTGATCTTGATCAGTTCCTCAAAACTTCGCCCTTTGGGCCAGTTTTCATATATCTGGACCAGCTTGTCCGAGCCGTAGGCGGAATCGATAAACGAACAGATCGACTCCCCCAGCTTGTACATGAAATATGTCCCCTGAACGATATAGAGCCTGTCGATCGGGATCAGGTTGCCGTCGATCACCATATCCTTGATGATCATATCAGCTTCGGTATCCCACTCCTTCGACCAGAACTCCGCCAGACCCTCGGTAAACCAGAGCGGCGGGTAGCCCATGGTCCGATTGGAGACGCGGCTGGTCACATATTCCAGTTTGTCGATCTGGAAGACGTGCACCATCTCGTGGTTGATGACATGCTCAAAATCGAAATAGGAGCCGTGGAACGGCACCACCACGCGCCCTTTGAGGAACTCGGTAAAGCCTCCGACCGACTCGCCGACCAGACCGGGAGTGACATTTGTCTGGGCGAAATAAGAAGGCGAAGAGTAGATGATCAGCGGGATGGTATAGCGAACTTCATGATTGAACTTGGCGGCCAGTCTCCGGTAAGCGGTCTCCGCGGTATGGGCCGCGATCTTGGCGATCTCCAGCTCTTCCTTGTAGAAGTAGATCCGGAAATGCTCGGTCGGCATGACCTGCCATTCAAAGCTGGTGTACTGGACTTTGTTCTTACCGAAATAGTACTGCGCTTGAGAATCCGGGCAGAATATGGCGACCAGCAGCGCTGCAAGAGCGATACAGAAAAGGCTGTTTAGCGGTCGTCTGCTGTTCACGTCGGTCATCCCTGGTCTCTGGCGGCTGGCCCGGTACTATTGTATGGACGAACTGGCGGTCGGAAATGTCCATTCCCTGCCCCGGGGCCAGTTCTCTCTATATCGGCCAAATCAGCGTGCTTCTTTCATCCTACTGACGAATTCCGACTGTAGTTCCACAAGCGGTACACCGGCCATCCTGAAGGCCGGTTATTGCGGCTCGATACCCGGATCGGGAAATGAGGAGGGCATTACACTGGGGGCAGCGGGTATCTGAACCACCCGGTATGACAGCATTCCCAATATATACAAAACGTAACTTTTTGACAGCCATTTGCCGTGCCCGGAGCAGGGTTGCCTCGGGAGTGGAAGGGTTTTCCATCTGGTAGTCGGGATGATAGGCCGAAAAGTGGAGAGGAATAGTCTCAGATAGGGAGGCGACAAAATCGACCAGTTCGCCGACCTGCGCGTCTGAGTCATTCTCCCCGGGGATGATCAGGTTGGTCAGCTCCAGGTGGACCCCTGATCGGGCGATCTGCCGGACATTCTCCAGGACCGGCTGGAGCCGCCCTTTGCAGATCCGCCTATAAAAGTCCTCACTCATCCCTTTCAGGTCCACATTCATGGCGTCGGTCACTTTAAGGAGATCCGCCAACGGGTCGGAATTGATGTAGCCGTTGGTCACCAGAACGACCTTTAGGCCGTTGTGGCGAAGCAGCGGAGCGACATCCATGATATACTCAAACCAGAGCATCGGTTCAGAATAAGTAAACGCCACGCCGATCGACTGATGATCCAGCGCCGCCTGCACCAGACGCTCGGGGTTAAACTGAATAGTAGGAGCCTTTTCCTGGGAGATAGACCAGTTCTGGCAGTTGAGACATCCGAGGTTACAGCAGTTCGGGCCGGTCGAGAGGATCTCACTGCCGGGATAGAAGTGATAGAGCGGCTTTTTCTCAATCGGATCCATCGCCAGTGTCACCAACTCGGCGTAATTGTCGGTGAAGAGTTCGCCGGCTCGGTTGAAGCGACTGCCACAGATGCCGGTTTTGCCGTCGGATAATCGGCAGTCCGCCGGACAAAGATCGCAGATAACGGTCGAGCTATCGACCTGATGAAAATATGCCGCCGGTTTGATCACGACCGACCTGCTCCTTGGCTAAAGAGAAAGATCTTGAACGGAGTCTATAACAGAGACTCTGTTATATAGAGCGATGGAAGCTGTCGATTGTTCCGCCAGAGCGCCGTGTCCGGACCGGACCAGTATCGATCGGCCGCCAGAAACGAGTCCGAGGTTCAGGTCGTCGAGTTTGTCCCCAATGACTACCGACCGATGAAGATTGATTCGATGCTCACGCGCGGCCTGTTCCGCCATTCCGGGATGCGGCTTGCGGCAGTCGCAGGCAATCGAATACTGCGGAACCGTGCCGGAGCGAAAATGAGGGCAGATATAGGAGCCGTCAAGCGCGACACCAGACTCGGCAAGGATCTGTTCAAAGCGCTTGGAGACAGCCTGCGCGGACTCAAGTGAGAAATAGCCGCGCGCCACTCCCGACTGGTTGGAAATGGCGACCAATCTATATCCCGACTGTCTGGCCCTTTTGAGCGAGTCAATAGCTCCGGGAAGCAGTTCGATCTGGTCCGGGTCGGAGAGGTAATGCTTATCGACTATCAGGGTGCCGTCGCGGTCGAAAAACACCGCCTTGTTTAGCGGGCGAGTTAAGTGTTCGCCGGCAGCGGCAAGGACCATCTCAGGAGAGATTCGAGTGAAACAGAACTGCTCCGTGCGGAAGCATGGTTTTTTCCCATGTAACGAGCAGGGGCGGCAGTACTCTTCGACCTGGATGATCCGGTCATGGATACCGCGCGGCTCAAACCCGAGTGACGGATGCGTGGGGCCGAAGATCGCGACAACCGGAGCGCCGACCGCCGACGCGAGGTGCATCAGGCCGGAGTCGTTTGATATCGCCACCTGAGCTTGAGCGAGAATCGGCGCCAGTTGATCGATCGGGAGGTCAACCAGTTCAGTGCAATGCTCCCCCATCTCCCTGCGGGACTCACCAGTCAGTCTGTCTGACCCAACCGCGGTCCAGAGGATATGCGCGCCATGACGTTCGATCAGGCCGCGCGCGACCGCCAGAAACTTCTCGATCGGCCACTGTTTTGGTGGATGCGCCGCACCCGGTGCGATCACTACCAGATCACGCCTGCCGGAGAGCGACGCCGGCGCGTCGCCCAGATTCCAATGATGCATGATCGGTCGTTTCGCGCAGGCGGTTATCTCCGCCTTCTCCAGCGCCTTGTTGTAGAGATCAATGGTATGCGGCGGGGCATCGGTCACCTGGAGATTCTGCGTGGTGAGCCAGCGGCTTAATCTTCGTTTGGGGTAGGAAACCGCGTTCCCTGAACTGACCAGTTTACGGGTCAGGAAAGACCGGAAATTACCGTGCAGATCGACGACCAGGTCAAAATTACGATCATCAAGTTGCAGCAGTGTGGTGATAAAGGCTCGGCCGGACGAATCTTCCGGCAGAGCCAGCACTTCATCCACCCCGGTCAAAAGTCGCGCGACCGGAGCGAATCGTTCCTTGGTCAGATAGACCAGCCTGCTCTCCGGATACGCCAATTTGAGATTAAGGACAGCCGCGGATGTCAGCACGACATCGCCAAGCGACCCAAGTCGAACGACCAGAATGCGATGGATCATTTACAGGAAAAGATATAGTCCGAACAGACCAATGGCAAAGCAATAGTAGGCGAAGTACTCGAACTTCCCCCTCTTGACCGCGTTCAGCACCCAATAGACCGCGATCAGCCCGAAGATAAACGACACTACCGCCGCCAACGCGTACGGCATGATCAGTTCAGGAGCGACATCCGCCATATCCGGTATCCCCAGAATTATCGCTCCGGCGATGGCTGGAATGGAGAGAAGAAACGAAAACTCCGCGGCTTCAGCCGGCTTTACTCCCGCAAGAAGCCCGGCTACGATGGTCGAGCCGGAGCGAGATATCCCCGGAAGGATCGAGATCGCCTGACCTATCCCCATCCAGATGACTGTCGGTAAACTAAGTCCGGCGCTGCCGGCCTTTACCAGTCGCGGCAGGAATAGGATCCCTCCGGTGATGATCAACTCTATCGAAGTTTCAACCGGATTGGAGAACGTACTCTCAAAAAAGTCTTTCAACAATACCCCGGCAAGCCCGGCCGGTATTGTGCCGATGACCAGCAGGAGAAGTATCCTCCGCTCCGCGGCCATCTCCCTGACGAACAGGCTCTTGACCAGTCTGAAGATCTGCGAGCGAAAATAGATCATCACCGAAAGCAGTGTGCCCAGATGAACCAACAGCTCCAGTGTGATGCCGGGCTGTTTCATCTTGAGAATGGTTTCCGCCAGGACGAGATGCCCTGATGATGAGACCGGCAGGAACTCTGTCAGCCCCTGAATGATGCCGAGGATAAGTGCGTCGAGGAATGACATAAAGAAACGGGCCCTGATTGACGCAGGGCCCGTCGAAGGCTTTCGTTATTGGACGTTGAAGTTAATGCCAAAAAAGACGCCGTCGTTGCCGTCAAACTGGAACTCGCCATAGAGACCAATGACCGACGTCGCCTGCCACTGGACACCGCCGTTGATGCCGAACTCAATATCGCTGTCGGATTCATCATCGCCGACAGTTTGCGTATCCCAGCTTAGCGACTCAAGCCGGACATTGAACTTGCCGTACGGTGACAACGTGCCGCCGTTGTTTAACGCGAACGGATAGGAACCGATGACCGCGGCGCCAAACTGAAACGCGGTGGTTGACGGGAGGTCGAGATACTCAAAAAATCCGCCGAAAGCCAGATCAAGCGGCTCTCTACGGCCTTCGCTGATATCCCAGAACTGCCACTTCAGATCCGCCCCAAGCGCTAGATTGATATCGTCTTCTTCATCGACGATACTCAGTTTGAGTCGGCCGTCAGTGTAACGCGACAGCCCATACGTGAGCGTACCGAATACCGTGGTAGCGTCGGCTATCCCGACACCGGCGCCGAAATCAACCTTTCCCATGCCCAAAGCGCGGGCGGTGGTCATCGTGCCAAACATCGAGCCGATTCCTTCAGCCGCGACCGAGGCGGCACAGAGACCCGCCAGCAACACAGCGATCAGATAAGTTTTTTTCATGGCTCCTTCCCTTACACCAAGACGGTTTTCTGCAAAAGTGTTCGCAAGCTACTTACTCTCAAAATTGCTGTCAAACTCAAAAGCCTGCACCTGGCAATAATTGTTGACATACACTGACTGGATAACCAGCTTACGGCCAATCGGATATCAAACGGATGCGAGCGGAACTCTCTCTGCGTCAGCACAGCGTTATGCCGTTATACGCTGTTTGAGGAGTAAAGTCGATGTCTCAAAAACGTCAGCAATGGGGCACCCGCCTCGGAATCATTCTGGCGGTTGCCGGTTCGGCAGTCGGCCTCGGTAACTTTCTCCGTTTCCCGTCTCAAGCCGCCCAGAACGGCGGCGGCGCGTTTATGATCCCATATTTTGTGGCGCTGGTGCTGATAGGGGTTCCGCTGATGTGGATGGAATGGACCGCCGGCCGCTATGGCGGCGGCTTCGGGCACTCCTCGGCGCCGGGGATCTTTCAGTCCCTTCGCCAAAAAAACCGGTTCATCAAATACTTTGGCATCGCCGGCATCATCGGGCCGCTGATCATCTATATCTACTATGTCTATATCGAGTCCTGGTGCCTCGCGTACGCCTGGTATTCGCTTTCAGGCGCGCTGGAACTCTCATCCGCGAACGAGTATGTCGGATTTCTGCAGAAACACCAGGGAGTCGGGAACGGGAGCTTTTTCGCCGGGTCGGCCGCGGCCTTCCTCTTTTTCATCATAACTTTCGCAACCAACATCTGGGTGACGAGAAACGGCATCAAGGGAGGGATCGAGAAACTCTGCAATTGGGCGATGCCGACTCTATTCATACTCGGGATCGTTCTCGCCATTCGAGTGTTGACGCTCGACGCGCCCCCCGGAGCGCCGGCAGACCAGAACGCGATCAACGGACTCGGGTTTCTCTGGAACCCCGATTTTTCTACGTTATCCGAGCCGAAAGTCTGGGTGGCGGCGGCTGGACAGATATTCTTTACGCTTTCGCTCGGGATGGGAGTGATCATCAGCTACGCCAGTTATCTTAAGAAGTCCGACGATGTCGCCCTCTCCGGTCTGACCGCGTCGGCGACCAACGAATTCGCCGAAGTAGTGCTCGGCGGGTCGATCGTGATCCCGGCGGCGTTCGTCTTTTTTGGAACCGCCAGTATCGCGACCATTGCCGCGTCTGGAACGTTTAATCTCGGTTTTGTCTCGATGCCGCAGATCTTCGCCGGCACGCCGGGAGGATCGATCTACGGCTTCTTCTGGTTCTTTATGCTCTTCCTTGCCGGAATCACGTCTTCTATCTCGCTGGCCCAGCCGGCGGTTGGGTTTATGGAAGATGAGTTCAATATCTCGCGCAAAAAGGCGGTCACGATCTTTACAATCGTGACGTTCCTCCTGTGTCAGCCGGCGATCTGGCTGTTAAATAAAGGGGTACTTGACGATCTCGATTTCTGGGGCGGGACGGTCATCATTGTCGCGGGAGCGGCTTTCGAAGCGGTCTTCCTTGCCTGGTTTGTCGGCATCGACAGGATCTGGGAGGAAATGCACCACGGCAGTCTGATCCGCGTACCCAGGCTGTTCAAATTCGTGATGCGTTATGTCACGCCCACAGTACTGATCGTGATGTTCAGCTGGTGGCTGGTGGAGGAGTGGTGGAATGTCATTACCATGGAGGGGATCGCTCCGGAAAACAAGCCGTGGGTGCTGGGGACAAGGATCGTGCTGGTCATCATGGTCGTGATCCTCGTCTTCGCCGTCAAGATCGCCTGGAAAGGGCGCAACCCGAAAACGTATGTCTCCAGGGAGCGATAGCCATGACCACAGGCGGTTGGATCTTCATGTTGGTTTCATGGGGAGTAATACTCGGTTTCCTGTCGTTTACGCTCTGGCGGACGCTCGCCCACAGGGAGAGTAAAAAGCGCTGATCAACTGAGTGTCAGACGAAAAAGCCTCATTCCGGCGTCCTTGCCGAGATGAGGCTTTTGCATGAAGCTCGTTCAGGCTAATAGAGATTATATTTGGCGATCCGGTCGCGGAGCGTATTACGCGAGATGCCGAGCGTCTCGGAGGTTTTGACCTGGTTCCCTTCGAAATGCTTGAGGCAAGCCGACAACACCGCCTTTTCCAGCGCCGACTCCAGGAAGTGATAGATCTGTCCGGGAGAATTGGCGATCAGTTTCGGCATGATCGGATCGATGATCTTTTTGAACGTCTCGGTATAATCGTTCTGCAACGTGTTCAGGTCGAGGTCGATCTTTGGGCTGTCTTCCATCAACGACGGGAAATCTTCCGGCTGAAGCGCGTCGTTCTTGGACATGACCATCGCGGTATGGATATTATTCTCCAATTCGCGGACATTCCCCGGCCACTGGTACTTGCTCAGCAACGCCATCGCCTTTTTGGAGATCTCCTTCTGCCCAACCCCCAGCGATTTGGAGAACTTCTGACAGAAGTGTTCGGCCAGCAGCGGGATATCGCCACGACGCTCGCGCAGTGACGGGATAAAGATCGAAACGACTTTCAGGCGGTAGAAGAGGTCAACGCGGAAGGAACCTTCCTTCATCGCCTGCACCAGCGACTTGTTGGTCGCGGCGATAATACGGACATCGACCTTGATCGAATCGTTGCCGCCGACACGCTCGAAGCGCTTCTCCTGCAAAACGCGGAGCAGCTTGGACTGGGTCAGCATCGACATATCCCCGATCTCGTCGAGGAACAGCGTACCGCCATCAGCCTGTTCAAACTTGCCGACTCGTTTATAGTAGGCTCCGGTGAAGGCGCCTTTCTCGTGGCCAAAGAGCTCGGACTCAAGCAGCGTCTCCGGCAGGGCGGCGCAGTTGACCGACAGGAACGCGTTATCCTTGCGGCGGGAATTGCGATGGATCGCGCGGGCGACCAACTCCTTACCGGTACCGGACTCGCCGAAGATCAGGACCGCGGCGTCGGTCTTGGAGACCTGGCCGATCAGCTTGGCGATCTCGACGATCTCGGGCGATTTGCCGATGATCTCGTCCGCCAGCCCGACATGCGGTTCTTCCTTTAGCGGCGTGAACGGATTGCGTTGCTGCTGAGAATAGCCACAGGCCTTGTTGACCGTGTCCACCAGCTTCTCGATCTCAAACGGCTTGGTAAGGTATTCGTAGGCGCCCTCACGCATCGCTTCGATCGCGTTCTCGGTCGAGACAAAGCCGGAGATCATGATGACAGGGAGATTGTCATTGAGCTGTTTGATCTGTTTGAGAACCTCGAGCCCCGACAGAGTCGGCAGGTTGACATCCAGCATAATGCAGTCAACGTCGCCATGCTCCGCGAGATAGCAGGTGACCCTGTCTCCGTCTTCAAGGAAATTGAAGCGGAACTTGTCCGAATCGAAGAGATTCGCCAGGGACTGTGAAACGTCCCGATCGTCATCTACCAATAGAATATTTTTCATTCTTTTGCCCTTAGCAGTTCTCT
>JAMPYH010000056.1 GCA_023700785.1 Candidatus Zixiibacteriota bacterium | reverse complement strand
TGGTCACGCGCATTGATAACCAGAACGGCGCGATCGACCAGGTACTGGAGCGGCGGACATCGTTTTTTCGACCCGCCAAAGGGAAAGATATCACCAAACAGATCATCGCCGCGAATCTTGACCAGCTGGCGATAGTGACGTCGGTCATCGCCCCGCCTCTCAAGACCGGTTTGGTAGATCGATTCCTGATCGCCGCCGCACTGGGCAATTTGCAGCCGCTGATCGTGGTGAATAAAATTGATCTGGGGGAACCGGACGACTTCGATGACGTGATTCGCGCCTACCGCTCGGTCGGCACTGTCACGCTGACCGTCTCCGCGAAAACATCGGACGGTATCGATGAGCTTCAGGAGAGTCTGCGTGATCATCGCACTCTTTTTGTGGGCCATTCGGGTGTCGGGAAATCGACCTTACTCAACAGCTTGATGCCGGGTCTGAAGCTTAAGACGCGCCAGCTGTCCGACCGCACCCATCGCGGCCAGCATACTACTACCACCATCCGCTTGTATGAACTTCCGGCCGGCGGCTTTGCGGTTGATTCCCCCGGCCTGAAAGTTATGGGGCTTTGGGAAGTCGAGCGCGATGAGCTCCCGTACTACTATCCCGATTTTGTGCGCCACCAGACCGACTGCCGATTCCAACCCTGCAGTCACCTCCACGAACCGGGCTGCGCCGTACAGGCGGCGGTCGAACGGGGGGAGGTAAGCCGTTTCAGATATGAGAATTACCACGCCATTTCCAACTCAATAGAGGAGGAGCCGTGGTGACTGGAGAATCGGCGTAAGTTACCGATATAGAATAAGATGGCTAAGCATAACCATGTCGAGTTCCGCGTCGGGCTGATCACCTTGGTCGGCTTCGGCATACTGCTGGCGTCACTCTATTGGCTCCAGGGATACAAGATGGAGCGGAACGCCCAGAGGGTCAAAGTGCTGTTCGAGGATGTCGGCTCTCTTTCCGCCGGCGACCGGGTAACGGTCAGTGGCGTGCACAAGGGAAAAGTCGATAACCTCCGGCTCACCAATGAAGGTGTACTGGTGGAATTGTTGGTTTACCAGGATGTCGAACTGCGCCAGGACGCGCAGTTTGTCATCAAAAACCTCGGCGTCATGGGGGAACGTTTTATCGCCGTCAGTCCCGGTCGCGCCATCGAGCGTTTTGACCTCGCGCGAACTGTCTCGGGTCAGGCCGAGGTCGGCCTGCCGGACATCATGGGGAATGTCGGCGAAGTCGTGGTCGAACTGCGCAACATGGTCAGCGCCATGCGCCAGACGGTCGCTTCGGACACGTCGCTTGCGCGCTTTAACCGCACCGTCGGCAACCTCGAAAGCCTCTCGCGGTCGCTCACCGGTTTTATGACCCGCAACGAGGAGAAGTGGGACAAAACAGCCAGCAATTTTTTGAAGACCTCCGAAGAGATGACCGCGTTGGTGGAGCGCAACGCCGGGAAAGTCGATTCTACCATTTCGCGTTTCCATCGCGCGACCGTCGGCCTCGATACGCTGGTTTACCAGCTTGACACGCTCTCCGGCGAAGTTCGCTTTTTCGCCGACCAGCTAAACAACGGCGATGGTACCCTTCAACTGATGATGCAGGATCGCCGGTTGTACGACGATCTCCGCGGCACCGCGGATAATATCGACCTGCTCATCAACGACATCCGCTCCAACCCTTCCAAGTATATCAATCTGAAAGTGGAGATCTTCTGATAGATGTCACGATTCCGGTTAGCGATTGGACTGCATAACCACCAGCCGATAGGAAATTTCGATTTCGTCTTTGAGCAGGCTCACCAACAGGCGTACCGCCCGTTTCTCGACCTCCTGAGCCGCCATCCCCGAATATCCATCTCGCTCCATCAGTCCGGCATCCTGTGGGACTGGCAGGAGAAACACCAGCCTGAGTATTTGGAGCAGGTAAAACGGATGGTTGTGGAGCACCAGCTTGAATTACTGACCGGCGGGTTTTACGAACCGATCCTCACATCAATACCTGAACGCGACCTGCATGGCCAGATCGCCCTCCTGACTCGCTACCTCGAGAAGCATTTTGGCCGCCTGCCGCATGGACTCTGGTTGACCGAACGAGTCTGGGAACCACACCTGCCCAAAGTGCTCGCCCGCTCCGGAGTTACTTTTCTTCCGGTTGACGACACTCACTTCATATTTGCCGGACTGGAGCACCCTCAACTGACCGGACCGTTTGTCACCGAGTTCGAAGGATATTCGGTCAAGCTTTTGCCTATCCAGAAGCGTTTGCGCTACCTGATACCGTTTGGAAAAGTGGAAGATGTCATCACTGAATTGCGCCGCCAGGCGGAGCAAGATCCCGGCGGAGTCGCGGTCTATGCCGATGACGGTGAGAAGTTTGGTGTCTGGCCGAACACCTACAAACATTGCTACGAAGACGGCTGGCTCTATCGGTTTTTCGAGGCACTGGAGCGGAACGCCGATTGGCTCGAAGTTGTCCCGCTGGGCGTGGCGGCGTCGATGCATCCCGTTGGGCGGGTCTATCTGCCGTCGGCTTCCTACGAAGAGATGGGACATTGGGCGCTCCCTACTCCTGCCTTCATTCAATACGAACAATTTGAGCGTCAGCTCGCCGAGACCAACCAAGCTGATCAGTATGGCCGCTTTGTTCGCGCCGGTCACTGGCGAGGATTTCTCTCCAAGTACGACGAATCGAATCTGATGCATAAGAAAATGCTCCAGCTATCCGATCGTCTGGCGGAATACGAATCCCGCCACCCCGAACAAGCAAACGCGCTTGCCGAGATCCGTGACCGTCTTTACGCCTCGCAATGCAACTGTCCCTATTGGCACGGTGTATTCGGCGGGCTCTATCTGCCGCATATCCGCCAGGCGGTCTATAGCGCCATGATCGACGCCGAAGCCAAACTGCGAGCCTTATCCGGCGCGACCGGAGTCACGGTTTCTGTCCTCGATCTCGACATTGATCATACCAACGAGATCCTGGTCGAATCACCCGCCTACAGCGCGCTGTTCAAACCTGATAGTGGCGGCATGTTGATCGATCTCTCGCTGAGCAAACATGCCTTCAACCTCACCGACACGCTGATGCGTCGCCGCGAAGGTTACCACCGGAAACTGGCGCAGGCGCACCTGGGGAATGCCGGTGATGCAACCGCGTCAATTCATGACCTGGTCATCTCAAAGGAGCCGGGGCTGGAAAAACGACTGGTCGAAGATACATACCTCAAACGATGCTTTATCGATCACTTCCTTCCCGAGAGCAGCTCTGTTGACGAGTTCACGATGGCCAAGTCTGACGAGCTCGGCGACTTTGTGCAAGGGCAGTACCAGTACGAAACCGAACAGCGCGGCGTGGTGACGCTCTTTCGCAACGGCACGGTGCGGAATGGCGATCGGCGTCACGCCGTGCGGATAATCAAGTCGTTTCTTTGCGATCCGGTCACTGAACGGATCGATGTGACGTACGCACTCTCTACCACCGACCATTCTGAGTTCAACTGCCGATTCGCGATCGAAAACAACTTCACCTTTCAGGCGGGACACGCCGATGATCGCTACCTCCTGATCGATTCTCAGCGGCCGCACGAGTCCTTTCTCGACACGGTCGGCGCGCATTCCGAGTCTCATCGGATCACGATGGTTGACGAATGGCGCGGCCTCGCGGTCGCGGTATCCGCACAAGTGTCCGCCGAGATCTGGCACCATCCTATCTACACCGTCTCTCTCTCTGAAGGCGGATTCGAAAAAGTCTATCAAGGGAGCACGCTGGTGCATCTCTACGCCCTCAACCTTTCCAGCCAGCCGACCCGCCTGACCCTGACGCTTCTGGCCGGCACGATCGCCCAGGTCAATTCGACGCCCGATATAAGGTCTTCTGTCGGTTCAGCTTAGCTCACGACTGCAGACTCAGTTTTCCTTTGGCCCGGCCTGTCAATTTCGCTATCTTGATGCTGTGCTCGAGCAAGTTGCGGAGATCATTCGTCATGCCCAACGGGGAGTTGTACTGACCGGCGCCGGTATGTCGGCCGAATCCGGCGTCCCTACCTTCCGCGGAAACGAAGGGCTCTGGGCCAAGTTCCGTCCTGAAGACCTCGCCACCATGGATGCCTTCATCGCCAACTCGAAGCTTGTCTGGGAATGGTACAAATGGCGGCGCGACCTGATTCGCCAGGTGAAACCAAATCCGGGACACTACGCCCTTGCCGAACTGGCCCGATGGATCCCCGATTTCACGCTGGTCACCCAGAATGTTGATGGACTGCATCGTCTGGCAGGTTCAGAGCGAGTTCTCGAAATACATGGCAATATCCTGAAGAATAAGTGTATCGCCTGCGATCGCGCGATAGAGCTCGATGACGAGATCGACCCGAAGCAGATCCCGGCCTGCCCGCATTGCGGCGGGAAGATCCGTCCCGATGTCGTCTGGTTTGGCGAGATGCTCCCCGAGGAGACAATTCAGGAGGCGTTTGAGGCGGCCGAGCGAGCCGACATCTTTCTCTCGGTTGGTACTTCGGCGCTGGTTCATCCGGCGGCGACTCTGCCGGTAGTCGCCAAACGGCATGGCGCCATCCTGGTTGAGATCAACCCGGACGAGACTCCGCTTACCGGACTCGCGGACTTTAATTTCGCCGCCAAATCCGGAGAATTACTCCCCGAACTGGTGGAAATGCTGTCGCGCGTAGGGAAGACCGAGTAAATTGCGACAACCCCGCCCGAACTCGGGTGTAGAAGCTTGGGAAAGCCAAATAGAGACCTGATACAGATGTTTCGCCGTTCGCTGATACTGATGATCTGCATGGCCGGGCTGATGACCGGTTCGACCGGTTGTGTCTATTACAACACCTTCTACAATACCAAGAAAGAGTTCAATCAGGCGGAGAAATATCGCAAACAGACCGGTGTCGGCAGCCAGGCCGGGTATAAAAACGCCATTGACAAGGCGCTCAAGATCATCGAAAACCATCCCAATTCGAAATATTACGACGACGCCCTGTATGTGCTGGCGGTCTCCTATTTCTATACCGGCCAGCATCCCCGCGCGGAACGGCGCTTCCGTGAACTGATGGCGAACTATCCCGACTCCAAATACTCCCGCCAGTCGATGATCTATCTGGCGCAGTCGAAACTGAAGATCGACGAGCACGAAGAAGCGATCCAGATCTTTGAGGAGATCTTCGCCGGCGACTTTGACAAGCAGTACAAGGCTGAAGCCGCCATGGAACTTGGTCTCTTCCATATGGAAGAAAAGGAGTTCACGCGCGCCCGGGCATATTTCCAGTCGGTGCGCGATTCGCTCGGTAACGATCAGTCAAAGATCAAAGCCCAGAGTCATATCGCCGATTCCTATTTTGACGCCTTTGATTTCGATGACGCGCTCAGCGGCTATTTGCAGATCCTCGGCATGAAACCGGACAAAAATCTCAAATACCATGCGCTGAACAACGCCGCGATCTGCTCCTATCGCCTCCAGCGGATCGAAGCGGGGCTGGGGTATCTTGACGAATTGGCCAAAGATCAACTGTACTACGATTCGCTGGGCGCTATCAAACTGACTCAGGCGATGGGGTATGAGTATCTGGGGGAGCTGCTTCAGGCCGAAGATCTGTACAGCGATGTCGCCGCCAAGTCCGGCAATAGCACCTGGATCACCGAGGCGAATTACCAGCTTGGGCTGATCTACCAGTTCGACTACGACGACCTCCCGACGGCAAAAGAGTATTACGACAAAGCGATCCGGGGGAACCAAAGCTCCGAATCAGGCAAGGACGCCGTCCAGCGATCCGCGGATATCGCCAAACTGCAGATGATCGAAGCGCGCCAGAGATCGGCCAAAGAAGATGAGGAGAAACGGTTGCGCGGCGAAGTTGTCGCGTCCGACACCGCGAAAGCGCTCCCTGATACGACCAGGAAAATGACCGATCGCGCCCGCCGGGGAGAGCGCGACGATACGAGAGTCGGCGGCAGGCCCGCTGACAGCGCTGCTTTAGTAACGGATACCGCCGCGGCCCGAGTCGCCGCGATCTCCGAGCAAGACACGATTACGGTCAATGATACCGCGGCGACAAAACCGGTCGACAACCTTGCGCTATCGCTGGACTCAACCAGGATCGACTCAACTTTTATAGCGACAGATACAACCAGGTCCGATTCTACCCTGGCGGTTTCGCCGGTGGATTCGACCGGAGCGGATTCGCTGTTCGTCAACGTCGCTGACTCGACCAAGCCGGATACGCTGAGCGCGACTCTCCCGAATACTGGTTTAACCGGCGCGCCACCGACCGGACCAGGGGCGGACACTCTCGCGCCCAAGATCGACTCAGCGGCGATCGAGCGGAAACGGCTCGCGAAATTGGAATCCGACGCTGACGTTATTTTCCAGCTTGCCGAACTCTTCTGGTTCCAACTGAACAAACCGGATTCGGCGATCGCTGAGCTGAAAGGATTGATCGCGAATTATCCGACCACATCATACGCGCCGCGCGCCATGCTGGCGCTCAGCAGTATGTACCGCGAACATCTGTCTGACACCGCCGGCGCCGACTCCATCCTGCAGGAAGCTTACGCGCAGTACGCCCACACCGACTACGCTCCGGAGATCTTCCGCGCGTTAGATCTCAAAGCTACTCCGGCCGACACCGGCTACCCGGAATACTATTTCCGCCTCGCCGAAGATTTCCTCATCGACTCCAACAATGTCGATTCCGCCAAATACTACTATCAGTATGTCGTGGACAGCTTCCCGACCTCGAGATTCGCCCTGCAGGCACGCTTCAACACGGTCTGGATTGTCGAAAATTATCAGCACCCGGGTGATTCATCCGTGATCTTCGCCTACGAACAGATCATCGATTCGTTCCCCGGAACGGATCAGGCGAACGCCGCTGAGAAGAGGCTCTCCTATACACCTCCCAAGAAGCGGACCTACATTGTCAAGGCAGCCGACCAAAAGGATGACACCATTTCCACCAAGGAGCTGGGCGACGTAATAACTGTCGCGCCAAAGGCAACCGACGATCAGGACACCATAGGCCGCTATATCGATCCCAAAGAGCGTATCTACAAAGGTCCCAAAGGCGAGCCGCTCATTCTGTTGGATATACGACCGATTGAAACGCGCGTTGATTTTGAGTATCCGCCTGAGGCTTCAAGCGTTGAAGGCTACCAGTTCGAGGTCTATTTCCAGATCCTGCTTGATTTTTCCGGTCGGGTAGCTGATTATGTCCTCAAATCGCCGGCGCCTCACGACGAGATCAACCGTCGTGTGGAGAAAACCGTCGCGTCGATGTCCTTCGACCCGCTCGAGGTCAACCGCGAGTTGACCCGAAAATCAGAGATGGTGACTCTCCCTGAGGATCAGGAAGACGAGCGCGGGCGATGGTACGTGTACAAGTTCATCGTTGAGAAGCCGGACTATTTGAAATGATTCGACCATCCTGCGAGGAAACAGTTCTCCTCCGCCATCGTGATCTCAAACATAATTACTATTCGCTGACCTTCGGTCCCTACTCCCGCGCCAAAGAGTGCCGCCCCGGAAGTTTCATCCATGTACACCTCCCGCACACCGATGTTTATTTTCGGCGCGCGATGTCGGTCGCCGCGATCGATCCGAAAAAGAAGGAGATTGAGATCATTTTCAAGATCTTCGGACGCGGCACCACTTTGCTCTCCAAATTCGCCAAGGACGCGAAGCTGGACATCCTCGGGCCGCTCGGCGCGCCGTTCGCTCTCCCTACAAAAACCGAACGAGTTGTCATCGTCGCCGGCGGCGTCGGCTTTCCGCCGCTCATGTTTCTCGCCACCGATCTGGTCCAGCGCGGATATGATCCGAAAAAGATCGAGTTCTTTTATGGCGGCCGCTCCGATGGCGATATTGTCGAACGCGCCCGTATCAAAAAGCTCGGCGTCAATTTCCATGTCACCACCGATGACGGCTCGCTCGGCGAGAAAGGGTTTGTCACCAGGTCGGTAGAGTCGTTCATCAAGGCGCACGGCTCCGAGAAGCTGAGACTTTATGGCTGTGGTCCGGACGCGATGCTTAAAGCCACCAATGACCTCGGGCTGAAGTACGAACTTCCGGGACAACTCTCGCTTGAGGCACCTATGCCGTGCGGTATCGGCGTCTGTCTCGGCTGTGTCGTCAAGACCACTCGCGGCGATTATGTGCGCGTCTGTGTTGAAGGTCCGGTCTTTAATATCGGCGAGGTTGAACTATGACCCCCGATATTCGCGTCACTATCGCGGGGACTGAGTTCGTCAATCCGATCTGGACCGCGTCCGGCTGTTGCGGCTACGGCGAAGAGCTGGCCAATGTTTTTCCGCTTTCCAAACTTGGCGCGCTGGTCACCAAATCGATCACCCAGAAACCGCGCATGGGGCACCGTCCGCCGCGTACCGCCGAGACCGCGTCCGGCATGCTCAACGCGATCGGCCTGGCGAATGTCGGCATCGACGCCTTTATCTCCGACAAGATCCCGTGGCTCGAACAACAGCCGACTAAGATCATCGTCAATGTCGCCGGTTCTTCCATCCAGGAATATGTCAACGTCTCCGCCCGGTTGGCGGACTCTCCGCGCGTAGATATGATCGAATTGAATATCTCCTGCCCCAATGTTGACAAGGGGGGGATCGAGTTCGGCGTCGATCCCGTGATGACCGAGAAATGCGTCAGCGAAGTACGCAGAGTATTCAAGCGGCCGATCATCGCCAAGCTGGGGCCGAATGTCACCGATATCACGCAGATCGCCAAAGCGGCCGAAGCCGGCGGAGCCGACGCGCTCGCCATCATGAACTCGGCCTTCGGCACGTCGGTAAATATCGACACCTGGCGCCCACGGTTAACCAACAATCGCGGCGGCCTGACCGGTCCGGCGATCAAACCGATGGCGCTGCTGATGGTTGATGTCGTCTATCGCTCCGGCGTCAAACTGCCGATCATCGGCATCGGCGGCATCGCCACCTGGCAGGATGTTGTCGAGTTCATGCTTTTCGGCGCGACCGCGGTGCAGGTCGGCACTCAGTTATTTGTCGAGCCCGACGCTCCCGTCAAGATCGCCGCGGGACTCAAGGCATACATGAAAACGAAAAAACTCGCCACGGTCGCCGATCTGGTCGGCAAAGTGCAGAGGTGGTAATGTCAGCAGTTCGCAACCTTCAGAAGATACAGCAGAAAAACCGCTCGATGATCTGTCTCGGGCTGGATCTCGACCCCAAAAAAATGCCCTCCGAGTTCACCAACTCGGCCAAGGGGCTGTTTGATTTCGCGCACCGGATCATCGACGCTACCGCCGATCTGGTCTGTTGCTACAAACCGAACATGGCATTTTATGAATCGCTCGGCCCCGATGGTCTGTCGCTCCTCAAAGTGATCCGAGACCGGATCCCCGAGGAGATCCCGGTCATTATGGATGGCAAACGCGGCGACATCGGCAACACCGCGCAGTATTACGCCGAGTCAATGTTTGACAGGTACCGCGCCGACTGGGTCACCCTGTCGCCTTATATGGGCTACGATTCGCTTCGGCCGTTTCTTGAATACAAAGAGAAAGGTGTCTTTGTCCTCTGCCTGACTTCCAACTCCGGCTCTCGCGATTTCCAATTGCTTGATGTCGGCGGCAAGCCGCTCTATATGGCGGTCGCCGAAAAAGTACTCTACTGGAACAAAGATCAGAACTGCGGCCTGGTCGTGGGGGCGACTCATCCGGATCAATTGCGCGAGATCCGCGACGCCGCCGGCGATATGCCGCTGTTGATCCCCGGTGTTGGCGCCCAAGGCGGGTCGCTCGAGGAGGCCGCCCTGCATGGCTCCGACAATTTCAAAAAGCCCGCGGTGATCAATGTCTCCCGCTCGGTGCTGTACGCGTCGAATGACAAAGACTTCGCCCTGCGCGCCCGCCAGGAACTTGAAAAACTCAACGCCCAGGTCGCGCAACTTAGGGCAAAAGCGCTCCAGGACAGTCAACCGACCCCTCGGCCGGTAGCGCATGAGTCAGTCGTCGGGTCCGCGCCGGAACCGACAGAAGCCGAATCATCACCCGACTCATATCCGCCCCAGAACAACGGCTGAGTCACTTTCGTTTATAAGATAGGTCAATTGGGATATCGCTTATCCCAATAGTTCGTTAATTCGTATAGATATTGCATCGCTGGCATGGCAGTTGGCGCCATTAATAATAACTGGTTGTTGCGGCAGGTCCTGCGGCCGCCAGGTTAATGCAGCCGCACTTCGGCTCCGCTCAGTGCGACATTAAAAAAATAGCCGTTGATTGGAGTCTGGCCGTGTGACCCGCCGCAGACTTGAGTCATCGACGCGCCGCGCCTCATACCGCGCGGGCTTACCCTCGACTTTATCGGAGGGCGGGTGTCCAGATTATTATTTACGCTCGAAGGAATGCCCGAACATAGATCTCAGGAGGTCATCATGCTCAAGGGAGATGAACAGAAAGAACTCGCCGCCGCCGAAGAACAGCTTAAAGCCGCGCGCGAACATCTGCTCCAGGTCCGCCGCGCTCAGCCGCCGCTCAAAGTGAAAGACTACCAGCTCTCAACCGTCCACGGCCATCCGGTCATGCTCTCCGACTTGTTCGGCGGCAAAGACGAATTGATGGTCATCCATAACATGGGGCGCGGCTGCGCCTACTGCACGCTTTGGGCCGACGGTTTTAACGGTGTCTGGCCGCATCTCAATAACCGCGCGCCGTTTGTCGTGGTCACACCCGACGCCCCCGACAAAGTAAAAGAGTTCTCGGCCAGCCGTGGCTGGACATTCCCGATCTACTCGTCGCATGCGACCAGCTTCTTCAAAGACCTCGGTTTTGCCGACGAGAAGGGTTCTCCCTGGCCGGGCGTCTCGACCTTCAAGCGCGACTCCAGCGGCGCCATCAGCCGCACGTGCTTTGACTATTTCGGCCCCGGCGATCCATACTGCTCCGTCTGGCATCTGCTTGACCTGATGCCGAAGGGAGTCAACGACTGGGAACCGAAATACAAATATTAGGGAAGTCGCATCTCTTTTGAATCCGCCGCGCAGAAACGCTTCTGGCCCTGCGAAACTAGTTCCGCCGCTTGCCGTGTTGAGCGCGAAAAGCGTATCTGTCATCACGAGCTTTGCTTCGTCCGTTTGACAAAGCAAAGCGTCGTGATCTCAGTTGAAGTCTTGTAGGTCAAAACCCCGCCGGCAGGGAACACGTAGCGCGGGTTTCGACACTCTTCAAAATGTTATGGCGGGTCCTGCGGCCGGTTAGATAATATACCCGCACTTCGACCCCCGCCCTTGCGAAGGCGAGTTCCGCTCAGTCACGTAGGGCAGGATCCCTGACCCGACAGGGGCAGAGTGATCCTGTCAATTCAACAGCATATCCCTCGTCGGGCGGCCCACCATTCATTGAGGTCTTTCGATCTCACAATTCAAATCCCGTAAGTCGAAACCGACGCCCCTAACGTCTGCGCACCGTT
>JAMPYH010000055.1 GCA_023700785.1 Candidatus Zixiibacteriota bacterium | reverse complement strand
GAAAAGGTTATCCGCGATCTCTTCCGGCGTTTCGCCGGTGATCATCTCACCTTTGGAGCGTGGCGGCGGCGGGGAGACTTTGACCGTCCTGGTGCCGGAATTGGCGCCGATCCCATCGCCGGTCAATCCCAAATCCGCGGCTGACCACTTGATGATCGTCTTTTTCTTGGCGGCCATCTTCCCTTTTAGCGACGGAAGTCGCGGCTCGTTGATCTCTTTTACGACGGAGACAACCGCCGGAAGAGGCAATTCGACCACGTCATACCCTTCTTCAGTCGTGCGGAAGACCGTTACTTTCGCCGGTTCGACCGATTCAAACTTCTTCACAAAAAGCGCCTGCGGCAGGTCAAGATTCGCGGCGACCGCGGCCGGAACCTGCGACGCGTCGGAATCAACCGCTTGCTTGCCGGCAAGAATGAGTTCGAAACTGCCGAGCTTTTTCAGACCCGCGGCCAGGATCCTGGCGATCGCCTGCTGGTCGGAGCCGTCAAAGAGCGTATCCGCGAGCAGGTAAGCGTCATCGGCGCCAAGCGCGAGGCAGTCACGCAGGGCGGACTCGGCGCGGTCGGTGCCGACGGTCATCACGACGCAGGTGCCGCCATGTTTCTCTTTGATGCGGAGACCTTCCTCAAGGGCGTATTCATCAAACGGATTGACAATGCCCGGGCCTTGCGGAAGAACTACCTGATTGGCGGCTTCATCAACTTTGATGAGCGCGATCTCGGGGACCTGTTTGACCAGCACGACAATATTCATAACACGAAACCTTTCATCGCAACGACATGAGCCGCCAATATCAGGAATCAGGAGAGAAAAGTCAAGGATTAGCTGTGCAGTCGGTGTCTTGTAAAGACATACCAGACAATGGAATACAGAGAGAAAGAGTGAACTACTTTTCGAGGCTTTCGAGCGCCTGGGCGGCGGCTTTCTGTTCGGCTTCTTTCTTGGACGAGCCGACGCCCTCGCCAACCTTCAACCCGCCGATCGAGACAACGACATGGAACGTCTTCTCATGATCCGGGCCGACCTCGGAGATAACGTCGTAGCGCGGGACACCCTCCCCTTTGGCCTGGATCAACTCAAGCAGGTCGCCTTTGTAGTTACGCTGCGATGTATCCGCGACAATTCTGTCCTTTCGGATATAGATCAGCCGCAGGACAACATCACGAGCGGCTTCGATGCCGCCATCCAGATAAACCGCGCCGATAACCGCCTCAAACGCGTCGGAGATGATCGACGCCCGTTCGCGTCCGCCCGCGCGGTCTTCTTCGGGGGACAGACGGACATACTTGTTCAGACCGATCTCTCTGCCAAGAGTTGAAAGCGTGGTCTCATTGACCAGCATCGCTTTGGTCTTGGTGAGATTTCCTTCTGACTCCAGCGGGAGGTCCTTGAACAGCTGATCGGAAATGATAACGCCGAGGACGGAGTCGCCGAGAAACTCCAGCCGTTCATTGGATTGCTGATCGTGATTGTTAGAGCGGGCGAAAGAACGGTGGGTGAGGCCAAGCTGGAGCAGCGCGATATCACGGAAATTATACCCAAGGAGTCGCTGGATCCCTTCTAATTTGGGATCCTCCGGTGGTAACTCGCGAGCGCCTAGTAATTCCTTGATGGAATGCCAGAGAGACATTTAGGCAGTACCGTTCAGTTTCCCTACCACAAGTGAGACGTTATGGCCGCCGAAGCCGAATGAATTGCTGACCGCGTACTGGACATCCCATTTCCGTTTCAGGTTCGGAACATAGTCCAGGTCGCAATCGGGATCGGGGTCGTCGAGGTTGATGGTCGGATGGACCCAACCGGTTTCGATCGATTTCAGGCACGCAACCAGTTCGATCGCGCCCGCGGCGCCCAGCAGATGGCCGGACATCGATTTGGTCGAGTTGCACGGAACTTTGTAGGCGCGCTCGCCCAGCACTGATTTGATCGCCCGCGTTTCGGCAATATCCCCCAGGTCGGTGGCGGTGCCGTGCGTATTGACGTAGTTGATCTGTTCGGCCTTAAGCCCCGCGCTGCGGATCGCCTGAGTCATCGCGCGACCGGCCCCCTCTCCCTCGGGATGCGGGGCGGTCATGTGATACGCGTCGGCGGTCATGCCGGCGCCAAGTATTTCACCGTAGATGCGCGCGCCGCGCTTTTTAGCGTGCTCGAGCGACTCGATAATGATGATCGCGGAGCCTTCTCCCATTACGAATCCGTCGCGTCCCTTGTCAAACGGTCGGGACGCCTTTTCCGGCTCATCGTTGCGGGTGGACATCGCGCGCGCCTGGCAGAAGCCGGCCATCGAGGTCGGCGTGATGGTCGCTTCGGCGCCACCCGCGATCATGACATCGGATTCGCCTCGCTGTACGACGCGAAACGCGTCGGCGATCGCGTGAGCCGATGACGCGCAGGCCGAGACCGTCGCGTAATTCGCGCCCTTAAAACCGAATCGCATCGAGACCAGTCCGGCGCACATATCGATGATCATCATCGGAATGAAGAACGGCGAGACGCGGCCGGGACCGGAGGTTACCAGCGTCGAATGCTGCTGCTCGAACGTCGAGATGCCGCCGATACCCGAGCCGATCACCACGCCACATCGATTCAGATCCAGGTTGTTCAGATCCAATCCAGAGTCCCGGATCGCCAGTTCACTCGCCACGAGCGCGTATTGCTCGGCGAGATCCATGCGGCGGAGCTCCTTTTTGTCGATGAATGACGCCGGGTCGAAGTTCTTAACTTCTCCGGCGATCTTGGTCGTGTAATTGGCGGTATCAAAGCGTGTCACCGGACCGACACCGGACCTGCCGGCGAGCATATTCTCCCATACTTCGTCAATGGAATTACCAATTGGGGAAATGACTCCGATCCCGGTGACAACAGCGCGTACGTTCATAGCGTTCTACTTCCGCAAAGGTTCAACCAAACCTCAGGCAGGCTTGGCGTTGGTCTTGATATAGTTGATGGCATCACCCACCGACGTGATCTTCTCGGCATCCTCATCCGGGATCTCGAGCGCGAACTCCTCTTCGAGGGCCATCACGAGCTCAACCGTGTCGAGAGAATCAGCGCCCAGATCTTCGACAAACTTGGCGTTATCGGTCACCTGGCCGGCTTCGACACCGAGCTGCTCCACGATGATCTCTTTGACTCTTGCTTCAACTGACATGATACTCTCCTTTATAATGTTTCAATGCTTAATTACACAGTCAGGCCGCCATCAACCGCCAATACCTGGCCGGTGATGTAGGCCGCCTCGTCTGACGCCAGGAACAGCACGGCCGACGCGACATCTTTCGGCGTGCCGGGTCGGCTGACCAGCACTCGTTCGAGAAACGATTTGCGCACAGCCTCGGGCAAGGTATGCGTCATTTCGGTCTCAATGAATCCGGGCGCGACCGCGTTCACGGTTATGCCGCGCGAACAGAGTTCTTTGGCCGAAGATTTGGTCAAACCTATCAAGCCCGCTTTTGACGCCGAATAATTCGCCTGTCCGGCGTTGCCGGAGAGTCCGACGATCGAGCTGATATTAACAATGCGGCCGGAGCGTTGTTTCATCATAATGCGCGCGGCCGCTTTGGTGACAAGAAACGCCCCTTTCAGATTGATGTCAAGAACCATGTCCCAGTCCTTCTCATCCATCCGGATCATCAGCGTGTCGCGCGTGATCCCCGCGTTGTTCACGACCACATCGATACGGCCAAACGCGTCCAGCGTCGCCTGCATCAACGCGTCGATGTCGGCGCCGGCGGTGACGTTCGCCTTCACACCGATCGCGTTCGGCGAGATCTCCCTGGCGACCTGCTCGCACATCGCCTGATCGAGATCAGTGATGACGATCTTCGCGCCGCAGCGCGCGAACTCTTCGGCCAGCGAACGGCCGATGCCGCGGGCAGAACCGGTCACAATGACAACCTTGTTGGTAAAATCGAGCATCCGATCTTTCTCAGGCGCTGACGGCCATCACCGACTTGACGTCAGCGAGGGTATCCAGATTCAGCGTCTGTTCCAGTTGCATTTCTCGTTTGGCCATACCGGTAAGCACTTTTCCGGGGCCGATCTCAATGACTTTGGTAACACCCTGTGCGGCGAGATAGGACATGGTTTGCGCCCAGCGTACGGGCGCGGTGATCTGTTCGACCAGAAGTTTTTTTATTTCCTCACCGGTGGCGGCAGGCCGCGCGGTGACATTCGCGACCACTTTCTGACGCGGCGGGATGATCGATATGCCCGCGAGATAGGTCTGCAATCCGTCGCGCGCGGGCGCCATCAGCGGCGAGTGGAACGCGCCGCCGACCTCAAGCATGATCGCGCGCTTGGCGCCGGCCTGCTTGGCAAGATCTGCCGCCTTTTGCACCGCGGCGATATGGCCGGAGATCACGGTCTGAGTATTCGAATTGTAGTTGGCGGGAACGACGATCCCCGCGTCGGATGCATCCCCGCATACTTTCTCCAGTGTCGCGTCATCGAGACCCATAACCGCCGCCATGGTGCCGGGATTCTGCACACAGGCTTCTTCCATCAGTGTGGCGCGACGCACAACCGCCGAGATCGCGTCATTAAAGCGCAACACGCCCGCGGCCGCCAGCGCCGCGTATTCACCGAGGGAATGCCCGGCGGCAAACTGGAATACCGGCAGTTCATTCTGAAGCACCGTAAGTACCGCGAGAGAGTGCAACATGATCGCGGGCTGCGTATATTTGGTCCGCTTGAGTTCCTCAGCCGGTCCCTCAAATGAGAGACGCGCGATATCCACGCCCAGCTGATCGGAGGCGAATTCATAGAGACGGCGCACATCGGCGGAGTACTCGTACAGGTCTTTGCCCATGCCGACATACTGCGACGCTTGTCCGGGGAAAAAGAGAGCGGTTTTACTCATAGCGTTACCACCTCACCAGCGCTGAACCCCAGATCATGCCGCCGCCGAACGCGACCATCAGCACCAGATCTCCGGGTTTGATCCGTCCGGAGCGATTAGCTTCATCCAGCGCGAGCGGCACCGATGCCGACGACGTATTGCCGTACTTTTCTATATTTATCATCACCTTGTCCGGGCTGATATTGAGCCGCTTGATGAGCGATTCAATGATGCGCATATTCGCCTGATGCGGCACCACTAGAGAGACATCTTCGGGTTTCACGCCGGCATCCGCGATCGCCTTGAGGCAGGCTCGTCCCATCTCTTTGACCGCGACCTTGAAGACATCTGAACCGCTCATGTATATCTTATCGGTGCCATCCCAGGCGAAATCGGGAGTGTGCGGATGCTTGGTACCGCCGACTTTCGACCAGAGCCACTCCCGCATCCGGCCATCGGATTTCATGAAAGTAGAAAGGATGCCGGAACCGTTGGTGGATGGTTCCACCACCACCGCTCCGGCGGCATCGCCAAAGAGCACGCAGGTTGATCGGTCATTCCAGTTGGTAAAGGCTGACAATTTTTCCGAGCCGACCACGACGATCTTTTTGTACATGCCGGATTCAATGAACCCACGCGAGATGGTCAGTCCGTTGATGAAGCCGGAGCAGGCGGCCACGACGTCAAATCCGACCGCGTTCACCAGGCCCAGTTTTTCCTGAATAAGACAACCATTTGACGGCAGCGTGTAGTCCGCGGTCACGGTGGCGTCGATGACCATGTCAACGTCTTCAGGCGCGCAGTTCGCCATCGCCATGGCGTTGCGGGCGGCTTCCGTCGCCATATCCGCGCAGGTGATGGAATCATCGCAGATCCGCCGTTCCCGGATACCGGTCCGCTCGAGGATCCACTGGTCTGACGTTTCGACGATCTTTTCGAGATCAGCGTTGGTCATCCGCCGCGGCGGAGTATACGATCCCGTCCCCGTGATCTTCGCGCTTATCTTTTGAGCCATTGTTCTTACCAAAGTGGTTGGTTATCAGTTCGTCATGGATGCGCTGTTTGATCTGATTGGTGTGCATCTCGTACGCGATCTTGACCGCGTTGTATATAGCGCGCGCGTTGGACGAACCGTGACAAATAATTACGATGCCATTGACACCGAGGAGCGGCGCGCCGCCCGCCTCGGCATAATCGAAGGAGTTTTTGATCCGCCGGAGAAACGGCAGCATCAGGAAAACACCGACCCGTGAAAAGATGTTGGTCTGTACCTGGCGGCGCACGGCGTTCATCAGGAACGGCTGCAGCGACTCGCCGAACTTGAGCAGGATATTCCCGGTGAAACCGTCAGTGACGGCAACATCCACCATTCCGTTCAGCACATCCCGCCCTTCGATATTGCCGACAAAATTGACGGTCTCGCTTTTGAGCAACTGTTGCTGCGCGGCGAACACCAGTTCGTTCCCCTTGGAACGCTCCTCGCCGATAGACATCAAGCCGACCCGGGGAGCCTCGATATTGAATAAGATGGAAGAATAGACCGAGCCCATGACCGCGAACTGCGCCAATTGCTGCGGTTTGCACTCGGCGTTGGCGCCGACATCAAGCACCACGCACGGCCGGCCGGTGCTGGTCGGAAAGACGGCGGTGATGGCCGGTCGACTGACCCCTTCGATCCGCCCCAGCGTCAGCAACGCGGTCGCCATGACGGCGCCGGTGTTGCCGGGTGAGACGAAGGCGTCAGCGTGATGCCGCTTATGGGCCTGGAGTCCGACTGAAATGGAACTGTCGCGCATCTTCACGCCGTCCGTAGCGGCCATGTGCATGGTCACCTCGGATTCAGCATGATGCACCGAGATATTCGCCGGTTTGTCGTGAATACGTGCCAATACCCGGTCGATCAACTCCTGGCGACCGAAGAACTTTACATGGATAGCTTCGCCAAGTCGGCGCGCCGCGTCCAATCCCCCTTCAATGATCGCCTGCGGGCCGCCATCTGAACCCATAACGTCAAGCGCGATGGTACAGGCACCAGGTGTGGTCATCTGTCTGACAATCCCTTGTATTTTTCGTACCGTTGGGTCGATTGCTTAGGATTCGCGCGCGGCGACAACCTGCGCGCCATCATAAAATCCGCAGTGCGGGCAGATATGGTGCGGGAGACGTGCCTGGTGGCAGTGCTCGCACGGGACGACATTCGGAACGGCGATCTTCCAGCCGGTTCTCCGCTTGCGACCACGGGTCCGCGAATGTCTTCGTTTTGGCAGAGGCATGACAGCTCTTCCTTCCTATCGATCAGTTATTGTTGCCTAACAAGTTTCTCAATCCGTCCCAGCGCGAGTCGGTGACGACCGGCGTACACTCGCAGGTCGTATCGTTCCAGTTGACCCCGCAGGTCGGGCAGAGGCCGCGGCAATCTTCCCGGCAGAGCGGCTTCATTCCGACTGCCAACACCAGGGCCTGACGCACCTGCTCGGTGATATCAACCCTCAGGTCGTTGCCGTGGTAAAAAACATATTCTTCGTCATCCGTCTCACGCTCGTCTTCGGTCAACGCTAAGGCGTCAGAACGAATAATAAAGTCCGCGTCACCATCCAATTCCGCGACAAACTCCTTCGCACAGCGGGCGCAGATCAACCGCACTTCCGCCCGTACGTCCCCCTTACAGAAATACTCCACACCCGTATTCTGAATATTCAGCCGAGCCTGCACCCAGTTGACCTGGGCGACCTCATCGGTAAACGGCTGAACCTCGCCGGGTTTGGCTTCCAGGATTGCAGTTGCAGGAAATCGTTCGAATTCCCGTAAGTCGACAATCATAGTCTTGCAAAATATGACTGGACCGCCTTCAAGTCAAGCCCAAAAGGCGATTCCAACCATTTCCCTAGTAACGAGTTAGCCCGTATTTTGACCAGACCATGGCCCGTCTGGCTGGTCCGGCCCCTCCCAGACATCATCGCGTCGATTCCTATAACGCGATTGGGCGCCCGAAAGCGCCCAATTTCTTGCTCATCGCCTTGTTCGCAGACAGGTCAGTTGTGGGTGTCTTTGTAGATCCGAATTCTGTTGGCGGCCCGATCAATAGCGGCCCGGACTGACGGCAGGTCGATGTCCGTCTCCCCTCTCTCCGCGGAGATCAGTCTTGCCTTGTTGCGTTCGTACGCGGATCGAGCGCGCTCGATATCGATGTCGTCGCAGTTCTCCACCGCGTCCGCCAAAATAGTGGCGCGATTATTGGAGACCTCCAGAAACCCGTCGGAAACAGCCAAAACATGCAGCGTATCCGCGGCATCCCGAAACTCTATCTTGCCGGGTTTAAGGGCGGTGATCAGTGGAGCGTGGTGAGACAAAATCCCAAGATAACCGTCCGAGCCGGGGGCGGTCAATGACTTGACCTCGCCCTCATACTCGATCTGCTCCGGTGTGACTATGGCGAGTCGGAACATGACTACTTCTTGCTCTTTTCGTAGCTCTCAAGCACTTCGTCAATACCGCCGACCATAAAGAAGAACTGCTCGGGGATATGATCGAGTTTGCCGGAGATCAATTCATCGAAGCCGCGGATCGTGTCCTGTGCCTTGACATACTTCCCAGCCTTGCCGGTAAAGACCTCGGCGACAAAGAACGGCTGCGACAAAAAGCGCTGGATCTTGCGCGCGCGCTGGACGGTCTGCTTGTCTTCTTCAGATAGTTCATCGATACCCAGAATAGCGATGATATCCTGGAGATCTTTATAGCGCTGGAGGATCCGCTGGACACCGCGCGCGACTCGATAGTGATCAGCGCCGACAATAAGCGGATCGAGAATTCGCGATGTCGAGTCGAGCGGATCGACCGCCGGGTAGATCCCTAATTCGGCGATCTGTCGCGACAACACGGTAGTAGCGTCAAGGTGAGCGAACGTGGTCGCCGGCGCGGGATCGGTCAAATCGTCGGCGGGAACATAGATCGCCTGCACCGACGTGATGGAGCCTGTCTTGGTCGAGGTGATCCGCTCCTGGAGCGCGCCCATCTCGGTGCCGAGAGTCGGCTGGTAGCCTACCGCCGACGGCATACGGCCGAGGAGCGCGGAGACCTCAGAACCGGCCTGAACGAAACGGAAGATGTTATCGATGAACAGGAGCACGTCCTGCCCTTCTTCATCTCGGAAGTATTCAGCCATGGTGAGACCGGTCAAGCCGACACGAAGGCGCGCGCCCGGCGGCTCGTTCATCTGGCCGAAGACCAACGCGGTCTTGCTGATAACGCCGGACTCGGTCATTTCACGATAGAGATCGTTCCCTTCGCGGGTTCGCTCACCGACGCCGCAGAACACAGAGTAGCCGCCGTGCTCGGTCGCGATATTATGGATCAGTTCCTGGATGACGACGGTTTTTCCGACACCGGCGCCTCCGAACAGACCAACCTTGCCGCCTTTGGCGTACGGCTCCAGCAAGTCGATGACTTTGATACCGGTCTCGAACATCTCAACGGAGGTCACCTGCTCATCGAAAGTCGGCGCCATGCGATGGATCGGGAGTCGCTTCTGGTTTGCGGCCAACGGAGTCTTGTTATCGATCGGCTCGCCGAGCAGATTGAACAGGCGTCCCAGGGATGATTCGCCGACCGGTACCGAGATCGGCGCGCCGGTATCGACCGCTTTCATTCCCCGCACCAGACCATCGGTGGACGCGAGCGCCACGCAGCGAACGATATTGTCGCCGATATGGATCGCGACCTCGACCGTGAGCTCGGTCTTGGTCAGGTCGTTTTTGATCTTGATGGCGTTCAGGATGTTCGGCAGCGACTCCGAGGGGAACTCGCAGTCAACCGTCGGTCCGATCACCTGAACTACTTTGCCAATATTCTCAGCCATTCGGTCACTCCACACATATGAATAACAACATTTCTCTAACCTTTGAGCGCTTCCGCGCCGGACACTACTTCGAGTAGTTCCTTCGTGATCTGCGCCTGTCGCGCCTTGTTATAATCAAGCGTCAGCGAGTTGATCATCTCGCCGGCGTTTTTCGTCGCGGCTCCCATGGCGATCATGCGGCTGCCGTGCTCGCTCGCGAAAGATTCGGTCAGCGCGGTCACCATCTTGGTGGTCGCGTAACCCGGCATCAGCGCGGCATAGATCTGTTCCGGCGACGGCTCGAAGATATATTCGCTGGCCACTTCTTCGGTCACCTGCGGTTTCGCCACCGGCAGATACTGTTCGGTGACGATCTGGTAACGCACCATCGAAAGGAAGCGGGTGTAGATCAGCACGATCCGGTCTGTGTTCCCATCGACAAAGCGGCCGGTCAACAGCGACGTGATCTGGCGGGCCTTGTCGTAATTGATGACGCCGCCCCAGTCTCCGAAGAATTGGAGGATCGGCCAGCGACGGCGCTTGTAATAATCATTGCCGCGCTTGCCAATGGTGACGATCTCGACATCACCCTGGTGTTGCGCCAGCCATTGGTCGGCTTTGCGGATGACGTTGGCGTTGAATGATCCCGCCAGGCCGCGATCAGAAGTGACCACCACCAAAGTGGTTTTCTTCACTGGCCGTTCTTCAAAATACGGATGCGAGATCTCACCGACCGCTCCTGCCGCGAGATGTGAGAGCATCTCGTCGAGCTTATGCGCATACGGTTTGGCTTGCTCCACGCGCTGTTGAGCGCGCCGGAGCTTGGCCGCCGCCACCATCTCCATCGCTTTGGTGATGCGTCGCGTCGAGCGAACGGTCCTGATACGTTTTTTAACTGCGCGTAATGTTGCCATTGTACGGCTATTTCTTGCCTATTAGTTCGATGATCCGAAATAGTACCCAAAGGTAAAGGAAATGGTTTCATCTTTGATCCCTTGGTACCGTTCGAAGTCATATCCAGAAGTGCCGTGCACATATCTTGCTTCGACCGTGAAGAGTCCTCGGGTCAGCGGAACTTCAGCACCTATGCCGAACGTGAGTCCTATATCAAACTCGTGTGTGCTATGCAATTCCATCTCACCTTCATAACCGTCTGGTCTGTAATAGTCATCCATATACATAACCTGATATCGAAGCTCGGGATTCAAGCCGATTGCAAATGTCGGACCACCGACGATATACGGCCTGATCACTGACTGCCTATCCAGGCGAAACATGCCAAGGACTGGTACCTCCAACGTCGGCAAATGTAATGACAACGCCAAGTTACTCCAGGGAACAGACTGTGCCCGCTTTGCACCGTGTTCAGTAGCCAACACTTCCACCATCAAACCGACTTGGCCTTGTGGGTTGAATTGCATCGACAGTCCGGCAACGTACCCCAAATTGTAGTTCCAATCTAGTGTAGCTTTGCCTGAAATACTCGACAAACCCATTCCACCTTTAATTCCAATTCGAGGCTTCGCCTCGCTCATACTTGCTGCAACGCATATGGCTGCAACCAAAACCACCAATGCCCGGACTCGCATGTTGTCCTCCCAAGATTAAAACCGGCTTACGCCTTAAACTGCGCTTTGAACTTGGTCGCTGCGTCTTTTAGTTTCGCTTCAGTCGCCTCGGAGATGACCTTCTCCTTAGTAAGATTCGGCTCAATCTCCGGATAGCTCTTGTCACAGAACTCGAAGAACTCCTTTTCGAACTTCAGGACGGCCGAAGTCG
>JAMPYH010000054.1 GCA_023700785.1 Candidatus Zixiibacteriota bacterium | reverse complement strand
GTAGATAACGGACCGGCTTTTACTTCTGTCAGTCCACACAGTTTTTGCTCCCGACCTGTTGCGGCGGGAGTTTTGTCTATAGTTGCCGAACTAAGATGAAGGTACGCTATCGTATAGGTCGCGAAAATCGACCTCGAACCTATGTTTATTGTGCTGGGAGCCACATGATCTGGAAACTCCGTATCACGGCGTGCGTCGTGTTGCTGTTGGTGTCCTCAGTCTCTGCCACGTCCGGAGACAATTCTACCGGCAGCGGTGATCCGCTGTCCATTATCGAAAGGGAGTATCAATCCGGCGGCTTAAGCTACAGCCAGAAAGCGCTCCTCCAGATCACCGCTATTCGCCGCCCCCATGATTTGCCGGCCAAGTATCAGGCTCCATCCTCGACTTCAGTCAGTCATGCTCGATGCGCCACTGACGCGATCGTGGATATACGCCAAAATTGGGATCAGATCGACCTGGTGACTCAGCAGAGTATTTCGCAGTTGCTGACGCGCTGGAGCACGGCATTCACCTACGATTCGCCGAGTGGTTATTTCAAGTTGCACTACGATGTAACCGGAACCAATGCTGTGCCGAGCACCGATGGGAACGGCAACACGATTCCCGACTACATTGAGAAATGCGCCGCGTACATGGACTCATCGCTGGCGCGTCATCAGGCGCTTGGATACCTGAATCCGCCATCCGACGGTACCTGGGGAGGCGACAGCAAGTTTGATGTTTATTTTGAGGATATGGGGTACTACGGTTACGCTGTTCCCGAGGGAGCGGGGCCAAATCCCTGGAATGACTATTACAGCCATCTCGTGCTCCATCGGAACTTTTTCGGGTTTCCGCCAAATGACGACCCTGAGGGAAATCAGGCAGGCGCGGCGAAAGCGACCGCGGCGCATGAGTTCCACCACTGTATCCAGTTCGCGTATGACGCCGGCGAGGGGAGCTGGTTTATGGAACTCGACGCGACCTACATGGAAGATATCGTATTCGACCAGGTCAACGACAACTACAACTACCTGGGTTCATTCCAGGATGATCCCCAGATCAGCCTGATGGACGAGTCCATTCATATGTATGCGTCGTTCATCTGGGGGATCTATCTCGTGGAGCGATTCGACACAACGCTCATGCGGGCAGCCTGGAACGGCGCGCGCTACAAGTCGATCTATGACGCCATGTCGGATTCGCTGGCGGCTTTTACCGGTTATTCGCAGGATTCGGCGTTCGCCGAGTTCGCCGTCTGGAATTACTTTACCGGATCCCGCGATCTGGGCGGCACGTTCCATGAGGCAACAGCCTATCCGTCGGTAGCCGTGGATCGAGTACATGCCAGTTATCCCGTGGTGAGTCAGACCGGCCCGGTCAATCCGCAGGGGTACGGCTCCTGTTACATCGAGTTTTTTCCGGACGGATCTTCGGGCAAACTCCGGTTGATATTCAACGGCGGCGACGCCGTCGAGTGGGCAGTCACGCTTCTCAAGTTCACCGACCCGAACAGTTACTTAGTTGAAAAGATGGAGACGGGAAATGTCTCCCGGCTGGATACACTGGACATCCAGGATTTCTCGACCTACGAAAAAGTCGTCATGGTGGCGGCCAATGTCTCGCAGTTTTCAGGGGCCAATAGTTTCACCTATTCGGCCACCATGGGGCAGCCCTGGGACATGAGCAGTGCCATTGACGGGGGCGACCCTGTGTATTCAGGGAATCAGCGGACCTGCAGTGTGCTGGTCAAAAATACCGGACCGGTGAATCACTCCATAAAAGTGACCTATAGCGACAACATGGGCTGGGTGATAGCAGGCAACCAATCGCGGTTCCTGGTGCCCGGAGACAGCTCGTTCATAACGTTCGCGGTGGCGGCGCCCCAAGGTACCCCGCTGGGTACTATCACCAACATCACCGCGCTGGTCGAGTCACTGAATGACCCTACTCTCGTACAAACTCGGAACAGCAGCTCGCACGTGGTTCTCCAAAGAGGTGACGTCAATTTTTCGGGAGAGATTGACCTGAGCGACCTGTCTGTCCTGATCAGTTACCTTCTTGGTGTCGGCCCTCAACCGCAACCGCTTATCGAGGCGGGGAATTTTGATTGTGCGGCCGGCGTCGATATCTCCGACCTCTCCTATCTCATCACCTATCTGGTTGCCGGGGGCGGCACCAGTCCCTGCAATCCATACTAAGTGGGTGGGGAAGAACGTTTTTTGTTGACTCCGTAATCGCTTCCGGATATCCTTAAGCCAAAAGACAGTAAACATTTGCTGACGTCACACGGATAGTGCGTGACAGTGAGAGGGGGAACCCTGTGGAAACACAATTCCAGAATAGGGTTCTGATCTGCAGCGAATGTCGTGAGGAGTTTGTCTTTACTGTCGCGGCTCAGCAGTATTTCGCGGAGCGAGGCTATACAGAGGATCCCAAACGATGTAAAGCCTGCCACATGCAATACAAGCGAACGCAGCGCGGTCAGCATCACCACGACATGGAACATCAGGAATTTCAGTTTCCTGACTGAGGTCGAAAAAATAACCCCGGCTGAGCGCCGGGGTTGATGAGAGAAGGGGAGGGGGAAACGGACACGCTCGTGTCCTGCTTTATTCGCCTGCCTGTTATTTTATCAAAACCATCTTCCGGGTCAGTTCCTGTTCGCCCGCCACCATACGATAAAGATATATGCCCGAGGCAACTGGTTCTCCGGAATCTGAAGTCGCGTCCCATGCCAATTCAGTATCACCTGATGCAGCTCGTTCTTTGTAGAGCGAACGCACTTTCTGCCCCATCAGGTTAAAAATATCAACCTGAACATCTGCGGCGCTGGTCAGACTGAAGGAGATCACGGTCGTCGGATTAAACGGGTTCGGATAATTCTGGTTTAACACCGCGCTGACCGGCAGGCTGGCCGGCGGATCGTCGTCGGTTCCGGCCGCAAGCGTGACTATGAGATTCGCCTGGATATCATCGCCCGTGGGCGTGATCGCGGAGACCTGGACATTGGTCGGCGCGCCGCTGTAGGCGTTGGCATTCGGCGTGGATGAATCAGAGAAGGTCGTGCGCGAAGATGTGCCGGGGAACGGGTCGCCGGCATCACCGGCATCGACAGCATGTTCCAGTTCCCAGAGACCGTCAGCCGGTTCAAGCGCGACCCCATAGTGGGCAGACGAAGGCTGGCCGGGGTACCACTCCTGGTCGTTTGGATTCGACAACGCGTTCTTGACGTCATCTATATGCCATATCATCAGTCCCTCGGACGGGAGGTAGCTGTCGTAGCCGGTTCTCTGGCGGTTTTCGACCAGGAAGTATTCCTGACCGAGCAGTCCGCCGGTCCACATGCGATATATCAAGCCAGACTGCTCTACCGGCGTAATGATCTGGTTTTGCAGCGGAGTGGTGACATTCGTGTAATTTGCCATGTTCATATTGATGCGGCTCCAGGCGCAGGGATGTGACGGCGAGTCGCCGCGTCCGCCCGGCCCGTTCCAGCTTCCATACGCCATCAAGCACCAGCGACCCAGTCCATTCGAGCTTCCATCCGTGTCGTACAGATCGGGGAGTCCAAAGCCGTGGGCCAGTTCATGCGCGTACACGCCGATGGTCATGTCGCCGGGGGTGGTCCAGTATTCTGGTTGCATCGTGTAATCGAAAATGAAAACGCCGTCTTTGTTGCGCGGGTTGATCCCCCACTTGTGCGACCAAATGTCCGCGTTAGAGCCGGTCATTTCAGCGCCGGCTCCGGAGTGGATGACCATGACAACATCCACATAACCGTCGCCGTCGTTGTCGTACTGGGAAAAATCCACCAGCGGATCGACCTGGTCAACCAGATCTTCGACCAACTTCTGCGAGTTCTGCGGATAGGAACCTAAGCCCTGCTGGTTATTCACATAATACGCGTAGGTCTGGGGAGCGGTACGCCAATCGAGTGTGCTCGGCAAGTTTACCGTGACCAGATCGATCTGGGCGTAGGAGATCTCGCTGAAATAATCACGCACGGTCGCGCCCATCGAATCAAAGACCAGCGAATCAAAAAATGGCGCGTTCACCTGATTCTGGTGGTCGGAGAACTCGACCAGGAGCGCGAGTATCCTGAACGGAGTGCCGGCCTCAGATGAGGCTGAAGCAGATGCCGCTTCTTTGGCGGCAAAGAGAGCGCGCTTGATCTGGTCGCTCGGCCGGCAAAGCCCCTGCTCCCGAAGCGCGTCGCGGTTATCCAAATAGAACGACGAGGCTTTTTTGCCGGCCGCAACCTGGTTGAGCAAGTCGGGATGCGGCGGCATGGCAGTCACAACCGTTGAGCCGGCGAGAACCACCAGCGCCGCGAACAAAAACGTACGGGTGATAAATTGCATCTGTTTCCTCACCTTCCTCTAAAAATGCAGCCCGGTTGAAACTGCCATATGAACTGATTTGGACGAGTAGCCGGAGAATGTCGATCCGGTTACCGCCGCGACATCGAGGTAAAAAGCCAGGGCGCGGATGCCGCTGCCGAAAGAGAACGCGGCATTGCGATCGCCGCCGGTGGCGTAACCTGCCCGTATCGGCAGGAACCGCAGCAGGGAGTATTCAACACCGGCCGCCAATCGCGGCTTTGTTGAAGTGCCGTTCTCGGATCGGAACTTCTGCTGGTAATCCACTGCCCAGACCAGTTTGCCGGAGGTATTGGCGACGCCGACAGTCATCACTGTGGGCAGGCTGGTCGTAAACGGTTCTATGCTCCGTGAGTAATCCTCTGACACGACATAGTCCTCGTTCATGTTGTCCACTGTCATAGTGTCAAAACTGAAGAGGTAGCCATGTTCTTCCGGCTCATCGGACCATTTAAGATGACTCAGGAAATTTTCCATCTTGAAGCCGAGCGTGTAGTGGTCGTTTAGCTTGAACGCCCCGCCCAGATCCAGAGCGTAACCTCTGCCTCCGGTGGCGGTCTGCGCGACGAGACGTCCTTCGCCCGAATAGCCGGTGGAGTTGGTCGCGAACATCCCCTGAAGTTCGGTTACCTGCTCGACCGCGATACCGCGCAGGTAGCGAGCGGTCGCGCCAACCGCCAGCTGACGGCTGCCATTGGTATAGAGGGGGAGACCGTACGACAAACCGGCGGAGATGTAGGAAACAGCGTCGGAGTAGGAGCCATCAACGCTGATGGTATCCGCGAAAGTGTTGCCATTGAGGACAAGCTCAAAGATATCGCGGCTGAGGTTGACATCGGCGCGTCCGACGCCAGTCACGGTCAGTCCAAACTGACCGGTGGAGAGCGCCAGAGCGGTAGCTTCGACATCAGCGGCCAACCGCAAGCCTTCGTCAGGGATCCGTCCCAGAATGTATTCCTTATCTTCCGTGGTCAGAAACGCGCCGGTATATTTGTTGTAATCCGAAAGCGTAAAGCTGTTGTTGGAGATATTCGCTCCAACCCCGACCAGTTCAACTCCGGTCGAGCGGTGTGAGGTAAGTCCGAGGTTCGCCGGGTTATAGCGGGCGGCATCGACACCCTTCGCTAACCCGATATGAGCGCCGCCCATCGCGACCGAGCGAGCCGACGACTGGCCCGCGGCTAGAGTTGACGATGCGGCGACGAGCAACGCCATCCCAATAAAGATGATACCAGTCATCAGGCAGCGAGTTCCTGACCGGCGGATGCGCGAAAGTGATTTGAGGCTTGTGTGCATAGCGGCCTTCCTTAAAACTCACCGTCAAAGCGGTACTCGACTTCGATCCGGCCCACTACCGTCACAAAGTCATCCTTAGTCAACCGAACCGGTTGGCCGTTGGAACTGTGCAGGATCAATTCCTGCCCAATGTAAAGAGTGTCGTTTTTGAGGATCTGGATATCCGCGCTGTCGAGCAGAACGGTTTGAAATCCGGTCGAAAGCGTATCGACCACAACCGAGCCAACCACCGGCGCTGCAGTAACCGAGATATTGTCGAAACGCAGCTGGGGATTAGCGTACAAGGTGGCGGAATCGCCGGACATCAGCAGATTGACCGTCGCGCCCACCGGCAAGTGATTGATGATATTGTACACCAGGCGCGCCTCGATCACATGGTCGGTGATCTTGTCGATATCTTCTTGTTCGATCGTTTCACTTTCAATGTCTGTATCGATCGGGGTTTCGGGGATGATCATCTCGACGGGAGAGTCGATCCGAACTGTCCCGGTGATATAGTCGCCTTCACGGATAGTACCGGATGTTCCCGCGCCGAAGGATGCCGAGCCGGTGATCGTCACCTGGGACGGGATCGGAGAGAGAAAATCGGCGATATCCGGTTCAGTGATGATAGTCGTGGCCGCGGTCGCCAAAATACGGGCATCGACTGTCCCCGCGATAGTGAGCGTTTTGCCGTTATTCCCATTGAGCGTGACATTCAGGTCGCCGGGAAGTCCAACGGAGTTCTCGATCTCTATTGTCAGAGTGGCGTTGACCAATTGCACCGAATCAAAGCCGGTAGGGACATCGATCGCCTGGACGATCGGAGCGATGGTCATGCTGGTGCCGGTGAAGACGCCGGTAACGGAGGAGAAGCTGAGACCGCTCAGCGAGGCTTGCACGCTGAAATTGTTGGATGAGTTCACGGTCACCTGATTTGAGCCTGAACCGGGCACGACCGCGGAGATATTGACCGGCAATTGCTGAGGAAGAGTGACATCCGCAGGGGCCAGTTGATACCCGGTCAGCCCAACAGTGACAACTTGAGATCCAAAAGCTGATATCGGCTGAGACAGCGTTAGCGGCACGCCGCCAAGCTTGAGATCTGGAATCGAGATATCGAGCGCGGCATCGAGCGCTGAGTTATTGGTGACGGTCAGCGCGATCTGGCCGCCATTCAGCAAGGCGCCGGTGATAATGTCGGACTCCTGCAAGGAGACCGCGTCGCCAAAGTCGCGCGACAATGCCGGTATTTCGGCGGTGGCGGCGGTCACTGAAAGGTCGGTCGGGAAGTGAATCGCAAACTCGAACTGTTTGCCGTCGGGGCTGGCGATAGTGCCGCCGTCGGTTTGGCAGATGGTCGAGGCGGCGAAACTATTGGAGATCGTTCTGCCACCGAGATCAAACAGCAGGGAGTCTGATTCACCATCGGCGATGCCGCCGGGGAATGACGCACTCCCAAGTGATTGAAAGAATCCATTGTCGTCGAGTGAGAGAATTACCGAACTGAGATCGATGCCGAGATTATTGGTGGCCACCACCCAGATCCGGCCTGAAGAGATCTGCGCCATAGTCAGTCCGGCCGCCGGGGGAAAGCTGGCGGAAATATCAAAAGAGGTCATCGGCACAGTCGCGGGGAATACTTGCGGGAGTCCCGGAATGTTTGCCAGCGAAACCGCGACCGGATCAACTGTGGGCGCCGTGATGGAAAACTCGCCAAGCTGCTGAGTGACGCTGTAGTTGAGTGAAGCGGTAGTGAGGTTCGAGGCGTCGAGTTCGACCGTGTCCAGGTCCTGCTCAACGGAGAAGACGACATTACTATCGTTATCAAACGAAATAGCGTCCTGACCGATCTTGCTGATGATCTCCGGCATCGAGTAGGTGCGATTGACCAGCGGGACGGTGAGCTGAGTATCCCAAACCGGAGCTTCCGGCTTTTTGATAGTGCACTGTACCAGGCTGAGGACCACGACCACGATCGTGGTCAGGAAGATCAGCTTTGCTCCCCAGTGCAGAATGAAATTGCCAAGACTGGCCTGAGACTCGCCAGAACTCCTGGACCGACGTGAGCGTGACATAATTTCCCCTTTGCTCCTGTTTCTAAAATGACGTCTGCGGAAAACGCAAAGCGGGTGCCAAGCCGTCTCGTTCACGTAAGTATCGCTCGAACAGGAGGTTACGAACTGGAGTTGGGGGTGGCGGTGGTTCTGAAGTAGGGGAGAAGTCCAAAGTATGGGGGGAGACCCATTGGGGAGTACCGTTTGACCAATTATTTGAACTGCGGTATGTTATCCAGCCAAGGGAGAATCGCGTATGAGCATGTCGAAATATGACCGGATGCTCTATATTCTCAATTTGCTCCGGTCCCGCAAAAATCTGAATGCCGCGTCTCTGGCGAAAGAGTGCGGTGTCACAGAACGCTCGATCTATCGAGACATTCTCTCGCTCTCAGAAGCAAATGTCCCGATCTACTATGAAAATGGGTACAAGCTGGCCACTGACAATTTCCTGCCGCCGCTCAACTTCACGTTCGAGGAATACACCGCGTTGCGGCTGGCGCTCGAATCAACTCCGCTCAACCTGACCGGCAAGTACGGCGAGATCCTCAAAAACATCCGGGCCAAAGTTGAATCAAACCTCCCCGACGCGGTGAGGGAGCAGAAAAAACGCGCGGTGAAAGCAACCTCGATCGCGATCGATACGTCGCTTCAGAAACAGGCGGAGAGATTTTTCGGGCTGATCGAAGAGGCGGTCCAGGAGACCGCCTGTCTTGAGTTAACCTACGACTCGATAAACTCCGGAGTCACCAGCCGAGTCGTGGAGCCGTACTTCGTCGTCTTTCGCGGAAGGGCCTTCTATGTTGTCGCCTACTGCCGGCTTCGGAAGGATTTCAGGACTTTCCGCATCGACCAGATAAAGTCGCTGGTGAAACTGGGAGAATTATTCCAGCCGCGGCCCGGCATTACGGCAGAAAGCTATTTTGACGGGAGCTGGCAGGTGTACAGCGGCGAACCGGTCGATGTTCGGGTCAGATTTACCGGCAAATCGGCGAAGATAATCGCCTCGCGCACGCACCATCCTGACGAAATTGTCGAGAAGTTGAAGGGCGGCGATATCGAGTATCGCGTGACAGTCAGAGGGATCGAGGAGATCCAGCGATGGATACTCGGATTCGGCGACGAAGCTCAGGTGTTGGCGCCGGACGAGATCAGATGG
Source organism: Candidatus Zixiibacteriota bacterium (assembly GCA_023700785.1). GTDB lineage: Bacteria > Zixibacteria > MSB-5A5 > GN15 > FEB-12 > FEB-12. The sequence continues at coordinate 2,633 of JAMPYH010000054.1, read as the reverse complement.
AATCTTAGGAAGATCGCGGGCTTTCTGGGGAAAACATATCCGGCGGGAAAGTAGCCGGCCCGATCAGGGGAGAGCGACCATCCGGTCGAGTTCGCTTTTAATTTGAGTGGCCCCGAGCTTCCGAACTTCAATCACCGCCCGGCGTCCACGTTTGGATGTTTTGGTCGCCACGAAGTGATGGTCGGCCAGCCTGGCGATCTGGTGAAGGTGCGTCACTACCATTACCTGCGTTTCTTCGGACAGCCGTTTCAGTTTTTTCGCCACCTCAAACGCGGTCTGACCCCCGATACCGACATCGACTTCGTCGAAGACCAGCAGCGACCGGGCGAGATTGTTATTCTTCTTCTCCGCTGCTTTTAGCGCCAAAAGGACGCGGGATATCTCGCCGCCGGACGCGGTCTTGACCAGCGATTTCAGCGGCTCGCCTTTATTCGCTGAAAAGAGGAAGTGGCCGGTCTCCAGACCGTGGGGGAAAGGCCTCAGCTTCTTCGTGCCGATCTCGACTCCCTGGGGATCCATCTCCGAGATGAATTCGCATTCAAAATTGGCGCCCTCGATCGCAAGCTCCGCCAGCTCTTTGACGACCAACGTGTGCAGATAATCGGCTGCCTTGCGACGCAGACCGGAGAGATCACGAGCCTTGCCGGAATACCGCTCAAACAAGCGCGCTTGTTCCTTTTCAAGATGCGCGATATGTGTATCGATATCCGGTCGGTTGGCAAGTTTCAAGTTGATAGCGTCAAGATGTTCCAATACGGCGTCAACAGTGCCGCCGAACTTCTTCTTCAGTTTGTAGATCTCATCCAGTCGCTCATTGATCTCTTCGAGACGAGCGGGGTCATCCGGGATCGACCCTCCGTATTGCTCGACAAAGCGTCGAAGCTCCTCCACCCGATAGTCCAGGTCGATCAGTTCAGCTAACTGCGGTTCGAGTGAACTATCCACGGCGGCCATTTTCTCAAGCTCTTTGCGGGCAAACCGTATCTGCTGCACGACCGCGTTTTCATCCCCCCCGAGAATCTGTTCGATTTGAGCCGCGCACGAAGCCAGGGCACGGGAAGAGTCGAGTATTTTGCGCTCTCGGAGGAGCGCATCTTCTTCGTTTGAACGAAGATTCGCCTTTTCTATTTCAGCTTTTTGATACAGCAGGAGCTCGCGCTCCTCCACCAATTGATCGCGCCGAGCGACCGTCCTTTTGTATTCTGCACTCGCCTTGTCCCAGGACTCGTACAGGAGCGCCACCTCCTCACGAAGTTGCTCCAATGATCCAAAACGGTCGAGGAAGCCGAGATGATTCGCTTCGTCCATGAGCATCTGATTCGCGTGTTGACCAAGGATCTCAGCGAGGGGGGAGACAATGTCGCGCAACCTGCCGAGCGAAGACGCGGTGTCGTTTACCCTGACCCGCGAGTTTCCGTCGCGAGCGATCTCGCGCGTTACCGTAATAGTGCCGTCAACGATACAATCCGCGAACTGCTTTCGGTAGGCCGCCGGCATCTGCGATACGCCAAAGGTCGCCGTGACTGTGGCTCGATCCTCACCGTGGCGGATATACTCGCGTTCCGCGCGGCTTCCCAGGGCCAACGCCAGCGCGGTCACAATGATCGATTTGCCCGCGCCGGTTTCGCCGGTCAACACCAGCATCCCTTTGTCGAAGTCAAGATCCGCGGTATCAAGCAGAGCGATATTCTCAATGTGCAGATGCTTCAGCATTACAACCCAAAACTCTTGATCTGTTCGAGCAAAGCGCTGGCCCGTTCGTGGTCGCCGTCGGCTTCGGCTTTGGCCATCTCCCTTTGGAGGTCAGCGCGGATCCGTTTACGCTTCCGCTCGGCCATCAACTGGATATATTTGCGCGTCTCGCTTTCCACCTGCTCGGGGTCCCACTCGATGGACGCGACTTCGGTGGCGAGTGAAATAGCCGTCTCGTCGGCAAAGTTCTCGATCAGTTTGTCAGCCTGGATAACACCGATCTTCTGGTACTGTTGGATCATGGCGGAATAGAGGCGGGATAGCTGTTTGGAATCGAGATCGTCCGCAGAGATCGCCTCGAGCGCTTCGTCGAGACTGCCTGGGTTGGAGAAGAGCAGGGATAGAAACTCCATTTCGATCTTTTGGCTTCGCGAATGCCGGAACGCCAGGTTACCGGCCTCAACACGTCCCGACGGCGCTGCCTTTTGGAGGATCGCCTGGTCAACCGAAATAGCGGAAGCGGCTTCGGCGTAAAAGAGCGCGCGACGGGTTGGATCGGTGATCTTTTCGGCCAGCGCGCCAAGCTCCTTGACCAGCTTTTCTTTGGCCATGATCCCCGTGTGCTCAAGGTTGACCTTGCGGACGCGAAAGGGAATGAACCCGACCGCGTCATACGCCAGCTCGTCGATCTTGTCCCGCCCGAACTTTCGAGCCACCGAATCAGGATCTTCTCCGGCCGGCGGGATCATTACTTTGACCTCGAGCCCGGCATCATAGAGGGAGTCGATCGACCGAAGCGCGGCATTCTGACCGGCGGAATCGGCGTCAAAAAAGAGATAGACCTCTTCGCAAAATCGCGCCAATAACCGTGCTTGTTGGGGAGTGAACGCGGTTCCGGATGACGCTACCACGTTGCGTACCCCCGCCTGCCATAGCGATAT
>JAMPYH010000053.1 GCA_023700785.1 Candidatus Zixiibacteriota bacterium | reverse complement strand
CTGTTCGAACAGATCAATCGCCGCACCTGACCGCACGTCACTCTTCGCGTATCCGTTTATATTCGCTATCTACGTATATCGCTTTACGTTATCGCCTTTTATCGGACGCTCCTGCCGCTTTTATCCCACTTGCTCGCATTACGCCGAGGATGCCCTTCGGAAGTACGGTGCGATGCGCGGCATCGGGCTGGCGATCAAACGGTTAGCGAAATGTCACCCCTGGCATGAGGGAGGCTTCGATCCAGTCAACTGACTCGAAGCTGTCAATTATAAGGATATTCCTGTGGATAAAAAGACTCTGCCGATTATCATCCTGCTGGTCGCCCTGATCTTCCTTTTCTGGCCCGCCATGGAGTGGCTTGGGTTTGTGAAACCGCGACCAGCCGCCCCAACTCAATCCGCTGACACCACGGCGGTAATCACCGCCGATTCCGAGCCTCTGCCGGATACTGTGGCTCCTTCGGCCGCTGGAATGGACTCAGTTGGCGCGGCGGCGGCAACGCCGGATGATTCGGTTATCACTCACGACACCATCTTCGTGACCACCCGGAAATACACCGTCGCGCTCTCCAGCTTTGGCGGCGCTCCGGTTTCTATCAAACTGGCGGAGCATACGTACCGGAATGGGGAGCAGGTTGAGATGCTTTCCGCGGGAGCAAGCGCCACCCCCGAAGCACGCTTTGCGGGCGGGACTGTGCGCAGTTCCACAATGAACTTTGTCGCCGATCACCCCGCCGGGAGATATGACGCGACCGGCGGTCCATTCGAGCTAGTCTATACCCACGCGACCGCGACCGGCGGACAGATCATCAAGCGGTATCGCTTCCATCCGGATAGATACGATTACGACTTCGTGCTCGAACTGCCGAATCTCAACAGGCTCGGCTTCGAGCGGCAATACGATCTGGTCTGGAACGAGCCGCTCCACCCGACCGAGCCGGACTCGGCCTCGGATTACGAGACGATGGAAGCGGTCGCGATGATGTCCCGCCAGCGGACCGACCTGAACGATTTTGACGGCGATTCGCTCAACCAGAATTTGACCGGTTCCACCGACTGGGCCGGCCTCCGCGCCAAATATTTCGCCGCCGTGATGATCCCGCGCTCCCGACCGGCCGAGGGTGTCTTCTCGAAAGGAAGACTCCGCCAGGTGGCGACATCGCAGGGGAATGCCACCGCCAAGTTTATGACTGTCGGCCTCGAGATGGATATCGCCGGGGCGGGCGCGATCAGAGACAGCTTCACCATGTTTGTCGGCCCGCTCGATTACACGCTGATGAAGTCATACAATGTCGGGATGGAGGATATTCTCGGCATCGGCACCACGCCGTATGTCGGCTGGATCCTCAAGCCCTTCGCGCTGGCGATCATCTGGCTGTTGCCGCGGATGTATTATGTCATCGGCAACTACGGCTGGGTGATCATCCTCTTCGCCCTGTTGATCAAGCTGGTGACATTGCCGCTGTCGCTGAAATCATTCAAGTCGATGCAGGCAATGAAAGACATTCAGCCGAAGATCGACGAGCTCCGCAAAAAGCATAAGAACAATCCGCAGGCGCTGAACGCCGACATGATGAAGCTCTATAAGACCGCCGGGGTCAATCCATTCTCCGGCTGTCTGCCGATGCTGCTGCAGATGCCGCTTTTCTTCGCTCTTTTCTCAGTCTTTCGCTCGACCATACTCTTGCGCGACGCACCCTGGTTCTGGTTTGTTAATGATCTCTCGCGCGGCGCGACCGGCTTCACCGATCCGTACATCATCCTGGTGGTGCTGATGGTGGCATTCCAGTTCGTCTCGCAGAAGCTGACCATGGCTCCCAACCAGCAGAATAAGATGTTGATGTATCTGCTCCCGCTGATGTTCGCCTTCTTTTTCTATAAGCTGGCGGCCGGCCTGGTGCTTTATTGGGCGGCGTTCTCGCTTTTCTCGCTGCTCGATTATGTCATCTTCAAGCGGACCAAGAAGAACCCGGAGATACAGACGGCGTAAGTCATGCGGGAAAGATCCGCGCCACTCGACGATACCATTGTGGCGATCATCACGCCGCCCGGTGAGGGCGGCATCGCCGCTCTCCGGCTGGCCGGTCCAGACGCTCTCGCTATCGCGAATCAACATCTCAGATCCCGCGCCGGCGAGCCGATCGCGCTCGATCCGTTCCATCTACGCTACGCCATTTTCCATTCATCCAACGGACAAAATATCGATGAGGTCACCGCGGTTTCGATGCCGCATGGCCATTCGTACACCGGCCTTGAGCAGGTTGAGATCTTTTGTCACGGCGGGCGGATGGCGGCGCGGCTGATCCTCGAAGAACTGATGAGTTCCGGCGCGCGCGCGGCGGAGCCGGGTGAGTTCACCAGGCTGGCATTCATCAATGGACGTATCGATCTGGCGCGCGCCGAAGCGGTCGCGGAATTGATCGCCGCCAACTCGCACGCGTCATTTCGCGCCTCTCGGGAGCACTTACTGGGAGCATACTCGGAGCATGTTGCCGAATTGCGCGATCAGATCGTGCGGGTCACCAGCGAAGTTGAAGCATCGATAGACTTCCCGGAGGAAGAGATCTCGCCGGCCTCCCAGGCTGAGGTCACTCATCAAATAGAGAGTGTGGTCGATCGCATCGATCAACTTCTCCAGACCTACCAAGGCGGGAGAATTATCGCCGAGGGATTCTCTGTCGCCATCAGTGGGCGACCTAACGCCGGGAAGTCGTCGTTGTTTAATCTGCTGCTGCGCAAGGAACGGGCGCTGGTCAATCCCATCGCCGGGACCACGCGCGACTATCTCTCTGAGTGGATTGAGCTTGACGGTTATGCCGTGAACCTGATCGATACTGCCGGCATCCGAATAAAAGGGGGAAAGATCGAAGCGCTCGGAATCGAGCGGGCGAGGAAGATCATCAAAGATGCTGACCTTGTCCTCTGGATGTGCGACCTCACCCGGCGCTCCTGGCGGAAGGAACTTGAGGCTGACCTCAAGAACCTGCCGTCTGAAAAGACGATACTTCTTCTGAATAAAATCGACCTGGCCAAAGAAAAATCTGAAACATCGACCGATGTTGTCCCGTTTATTCGTTTATCGGCTCGCACTGGTGCCGGTCTGGGAGAACTGACCGGCTGTCTGTCGCGAGAGATCCACAAGCGCATGCCCGATCTGACTTCCGGACTGGTGGTTACATCGGCACGCCACAAGCAGAAGCTTGGCGGTGCGGTCAAGGCGCTGAGGTCGGCCAGGATCAAAAATCAACGGGGAGAATCCCCTGAGCTGGTCGCGTTTGAGTTAAGGCAGGCGACCCTTTGCCTTGACGAGATAACCGGCAAAGTTTACACCGAAGAGATCCTGGGCCGAATTTTCGGCAAGTTCTGCATCGGCAAATAGACGTTTCACGTGAAACCCGGTCGCCTCGCGCGACTTCTTGACTGACTATGCCTCCGGGCGGCGTGGAGCTTGTGCTTCTGCACAAGTATTTACAACCCAAATACCCGTATTGAGGAGGTACTCTCACCATGAACCGAGCGATGAAGATCGGCATCGTACTGCTTGGACTGACTCTCTGCAGCTTCCTGGCTTTCTGCACTCAGCAAGCCGACCAGGCTGGTACATCTGGAACAGCGTCTTCTACTTTGACTCAGGAGCAAATGGTTGCCCGCGGCAAATATCTGACTTCGATCGGCAGCTGCAACGACTGCCACACTCCAAAAGTGATGGGACAGCATGGACTCGAGCTCGACACCACCCGAACCTTATCCGGCCATCCGGAGTCTGATCCCATACCCGAGTTTCCGGCAACCTGCCTCTCTCCAACTGGATGGATGGCCTCAACTAATTTCCATCTAAGCGCTTGGGCCGGCCCATGGGGTATCAGCTTCGCCGCCAACCTGACTCCCGACCAGACTACCGGTTCTGGCGCCTGGACCGAAGGTTCCTTTATCGGAGCGATGCGGACGGGGAAACATCTCGGCATGGGGCGTGAGATTCTCCCGCCAATGCCGTGGCAGTTTATCGGACAGATGACCGACGAAGATCTAAAATCAGTCTTCGCTTACCTTCAGTCGCTCCCGCCGATCATGAATCAGGTTCCTCAGCCGATTCCTCCGCCGGGTGCTCCGACGAGTGATGCTTCGGCTCACTAATCGCACGAAAAACGCTTATATTCCCGTATGAGCGTTGATTTCGATCTGATAGTTATAGGTGGCGGCCATGCCGGCGTTGAAGCCGCGCTGGCCGCTGTCCGTATGGGGAGATCGACCGCCATCGTCACCATGGATCCGGAGCGGCTTGCGCTCATGTCCTGTAATCCCGCGATTGGCGGGATTGGAAAATCCCAGCTGGTCAAAGAAGTTGATGCCCTCGGCGGAATTATGGGGGAGGCAATTGACGCAACCGGCATCCAGTTTCGTCGCCTCAATCTCTCCCGCGGCGCCGCCGTCTGGTCAACTCGAGCTCAGGCCGACCGCAGATTTTACAATCAGTATATAGTAGATTACTGCAAGCGCCAGAACAAGTTAACAATTGTCGAAGGCCTGGCTGGATTGATCATGCATGAGCAGGATCGAGTAATAGGGGTTCGGCTTGAGGACGGTACTCCAGTTCGTTCGCGCGCGGTCGTTGTCGCCACCGGTACCTTTCTTGGCGGTCTGATCCATATTGGCGAGAAGAAGATCAAAGCCGGAAGGTTTGGTGAACCGGCGGCTTACAGACTTTCTGATTCGTTTCGAGAGCTTGGGTTCGAACTGGGCCGGCTGAAAACCGGTACTCCGCCTCGTCTCGATGGAGATACCATTGACTGGAGTCGATGTGAACTTCAGCCCGGCGAAGATCCAATCCCATTCTTCTCATATCGTTCGGCCTATCGTCAGTTTGAGCAAACCCCCTGCTACTTGACCTCGACGACCGCACGGACCAAGGAAATAATCGTCGCCAATTATCGACGGTCGCCGATCTTCTCAGGGCAGATAACATCCAGCGGTCCAAGATATTGCCCGTCGATTGAGGACAAGTTTTTCCGGTTTGCCGACAAGTCCACACACCATGTATTTCTTGAGCCGGAAGGTAACGGGACCTCGGAGGTTTACCCGAATGGCTTCTCCACCGCGCTCCCAGAGGACGTACAGGCCGAAGCTATCAGAACCGTGGTCGGGCTGGAAAACGTCCGCATCACCCGACCCGGCTATGCGGTTGAGTATGACTACTGCCCAACCTATCAGATCAAGCAGTCGCTGGAGACGCGGCGACTAAGCGGGCTCTTCTTCGCCGGACAAATAAACGGTACTTCGGGATACGAGGAAGCTGCCGCACAGGGAATCATGGCTGGGATCAATGCGGTCTTATTTATCGAGCAGGCAGAGCCGTTTCTGTTGGATAGGTCCGAAGCGTACATTGGCGTGATGATCGATGATCTTACCACCCGTTCAACCACAGAACCTTATCGTATGTTTACCTCGCGCTCGGAATACCGGCTGGCGCTTCGTGAAGACAACGCACGCGACCGACTGTTTGGCTACGCCAGGAAATACGGATTGATCCCCGACGCGGATTTCCATGCGTTTAAGGCGACTCAGCAGGCGACCACCGAGACAATAAAGAGATTCTCAAAAGCCCGCGTGCGAGTGAGTGAATTGGGGGGGCTGGCTGATCGCTTCACCAAGTTTGAGTCGGTTACGATCGAAACCCTGTTAAAACAACCGAATGTAGGGATACCCGAGATTCTCCCGCACCTGAAGTCAGTTGAGAGTGTGACGTCATCCAGTCCGGAAATTCTGGAGCGGGCTGCGATAACGATCAAATACCAGGGGTATATAGATAAGCAGGCGAGAGAGATAGCGCAGTTCAAGAAGCTCGAGCACGAGCGTATTCCTGAGGAGTTCTCCTATCAAGTAGTGACTGGGCTTCGCAATGAGGCCCGCGAGAAGTTCGCCCGCTACCGCCCCGGCTCGATCGGCCAGGCTGGTCGAATAGAAGGAATCACGCCGGGAGATGTAGCTGTCCTCTCGGTTCACCTCAAGCGCTTTAAGTCGGCGGTCGCATGACCGACATCGACATACTCACACTCGATGTCGGCCAGATCATCGCACGCCACCTTGACCCTGACCGCCTCACACAGTACTGGGACTTGCTGATGGCGGAGAACCGGAAGGTCAATCTTGTTTCACGTGAAACATCGCGGGAAGCCTTCGATCGGATGGTGGCGGAATCGCTGATGCCGCTCGACCTGCTTTCGTCAGATTTTGACTCTTACCTTGATATTGGCTCCGGCGGTGGACTGCCGGCAATGATCCTGCTCCTAACCGGCAGAATTAAGGGGGAAACCTGGCTGGTCGAACGGACTCAGAAAAAAACCGCCGCGCTCGGCCGAATGCTCGAGTCACTCTCGCTCCAGGCACTGCCTATACCGAGGACTTTCGAGGAAGCTCCACTTGCGCGGAAGTTCGACCTGATCACGCTCCGCTATGTAAAGCTGACCCCCCAGCTCCTTCGCCGCGTTCTTCCGGCTCTCTCGCCTTCAGGAGTTTTCGCCTATTATTCCAGGCCAGAGTTTGACCTCGCCTTCCAGAACGCGACAGTCGTTTCGTACCGGATCGGCTCCGAGGACTTCGTTAAATCACTTACGCTTTTCCGCAGGTAGCTGTCCTTTAACGGATTTTTTTGTTGCGCAACGTCGCAACCGGCTTTAGTATAAGACACTTCCGTTTGTGACCGGCGAAAAGGAGTGTCGCTTGCATCGAATCATTGCCATCGCCAATCAAAAAGGCGGGGTCGGCAAAACGACCACGGCTGTCAATCTTAGTTCCTGTCTCGCGGCCGCTGAGCAGAAAACTCTCCTGATAGATATGGATCCGCAGGCCAACTCGACATCAGGTATTGGTCTGGACAAGAATACTGTCGCGACATCCATTTACGACGTCCTAATCGGGCAGAAGTCGGCCAGCGAAGTCATTATCCCGACTGAACTTCAGTATCTTCACGTGATCCCGTCCTCGATCTCGCTGGTGGGAGCCGAGGTTGAGATGGTGAATATGCTGTCGCGCGAGCAACGTCTCAAATCCGCGCTCGCGTCGATCGCGGATCAGTATCATTACATTATCATCGATTGTCCGCCGTCGCTGGGATTGCTGACCATCAACACGCTCACCGCGGCGCACTCGGTGATCATCCCGATCCAGTGCGAGTATTACGCGCTGGAAGGACTCGGACAATTGACCAACACCATCAGGCTGGTTCAGCAACATCTCAATCCATCGCTGGAGATCGAGGGAGTGTTGTTGACGATGTTTGATGGGCGGCTCAATCTCTCGAAACAAGTATCCGAAGAGGTGCGCAAACATTTTGACAAAAAAGTGTATGAGACGGTGATCTCGCGCAACGTGCGCTTATCCGAAGCGCCGTCGTTCGGCAAACCGATCATTCTCTATGACATTCTCTCCACTGGAGCGGAGAATTATATGGCCTTGACGAAAGAGGTGATGGCGCGATGAGCAAACTTGTTCTCGGCAAAGGTCTCGGCGCGCTGATCCCGACTGAAGATCCATCGGCGGCGACAACGGCGTCGGCGGGAAATTATCGCATGGTCGCGCTGGACCAGATCCAGCCGAATCCGATGCAGCCGCGTCACGAATTTGATTCCGAACGGCTGAGCGAGCTGGCGGACTCGCTGAAAACAAACGGCATGATGCAGCCGCTCGTGGTAAAACAGAACGGCAGCGGATTTATCCTGATCGCGGGGGAACGACGGTTCCGCGCCGCGAAGATCGCCGGTCTCACCCAGGTGCCGGTTATTATTAATGCGGTCGATGATGATGTGCGGATGCTCGAGTTGGCGTTGGTTGAGAATATCCAGCGCGAAGATCTCAATCCGCTTGAGTTGGCGGTGGCGTATCGCCGCTTGATCGACCAATGCGGTTTGACCCAGCAGGATCTTTCGACGCGCGTCAACAAAAGCCGCACCGCGGTCACCAACACATTGCGCTTGCTCACCCTCCCCGCCTCGGTGCAGGAGATGGTGCGGCGCGGCGAATTGACCGAAGGTCACGCGCGCGCGATCCTCTCGCTCGCCTCCGAGCATGAGATGATCGCCACCGCGCGGCGGATCATCGACGGCGGCATGTCGGTCCGCGCGACGGAAGAAGTCGCGACGCGCATCAAGAAACGCCGACTCGTGCCGAAAAGAAAAATACCAGCGATCAGCGAGATCGAAACGTATCTTAAGCACGTATTGGGGACATCGGTCAAGATCACTCCCGGCCTCAAACGCGGGAGAATCGAAATAGAATATTACGGCGACGACGATCTGGAGCGGTTGGTGGAGTTGTTTCGCACCATGACCGCGTAGCGATGTCGAAAAGCAAATATGTGACGATCATGGTCATTCCTGACGACGCGCACGCGCCGAAGGAATGGAAGGTGCGACTGGTCGTACTGCAATTGATCGGCGTCGGCATCGGCCTGGTGGTTCTCGGGATCGTCCTGTTTTTCGTTTTCTACGGCACGATGGTCTATCGCACGGCGATGGCCGAACGGTTACAGACCGAAAACGAGGAACTTCGGCGGTATAAGTACAAAGTACGGTTGCTGGAAGAGAATCTTTCGCAGGCGCGCGAGACGGTTCGACGCCTCACCCGTCTGGCAGGCATCGATTACAAGTTTCCGGAGTACGCTGACTCGCTGCCCGTCGATTCACCCAGACCGTCGGCGGCCATCCTGGACCGGTCGGCGGATCTGGATCCGTCGCTTCCCGCGGGAATGCCGGTTCGTGGTTTTATCTCGCAGGGATTCGAAGGTGAAGATGGCGAGCGCTACCATCCGGGGATAGACATCGCCTGCGCGAAAGGGACCCCCGTCCTGGCGACCGGTTCGGGAGAGGTGGTGTTCGCGGGTGACGATGAGGAATATGGCCGCATGCTGATCATCCGGCACAATGACAGCGCGTCAACCGCGTACGGCCACAATGATTCGCTTTTGGTAAAACAGGGAGATCAGGTAGTAGTGGGAAGCCGCGTCGCGCTTTCGGGCAACACCGGAAAATCCACCGCGCCGCATCTTCATTATGAGATACGCATACATGATAAACCTATAGATCCGCTGGAAAACCCGTATGATAAAGAAAACCTTCAGCAGCGAGGTGGATGACCTAATGAACACCATTATCGGCAAAGACACACTCATCACCGGGACAGTCGATGTGAAAGGTGCCTTGAAAGTCGATGGCACCGTCAAGGGGAAGATCATTTGTTCGGACTGTGTGACAGTAGGGTCGACCGGTCTGGTGGAAGCGGATATTGAGTCGAATACCGCTATTGTCGCCGGCCACATGATCGGCAATGTCAACACCTCCGAAAAAGTCGAACTGCAGGCCAAGTGCGAACTCGAAGGGGACATCAAGACCAAATCCCTGGTCATTGAGCAGGGGGCGATGTTCTGCGGCTCGTGCAACATGAAAGGTGGCACGCGCGGTTCTGACCTTGGATTCCTGGCTCCCGAGCCCCGTTCTGAGGAAAAGGACGAGCTGTTCGGCGCTGAGAAGCGAAGCTTCAAGTAACGCTTCAAGTGGGTGGTGTGGAAATCAGTCGCGAACTGTGGATAGGTTGCTAACTTGTTGAGTGTTAGCAATTTAATATTGGACAAGTACGGTCCGCGGAAGCAACTTGTCCACAGTTCACCCGCCTCTTATCTATTGTCTCTCTATTAGTTAGCGGTCATTTCGCGGCGCAGTTTGTGCTTTTTCACACACTTCGCCGACTTCTTACGTATCAGTTCGGGTCGCTGTCTGCCTACTCTTTTCGCGCCCTCAACAACAGGTGATTATCACCATATCAACCTACACCGCATTAGCTTTCGGTTGTGTTGAACCGCGCTCTCGTCTATACTGTACGCCTGTTCTGGCCAACTTCGGGAATTGGCGAAACAGCCGCGCCGCTTTCGAGTACAATTGCCAGACTACACCTTTGAGACCACGGAGCACGCATGTCCCCAACTGAATCGAGAACTGATCTGCAAGCGGTCGAGCAACTTCATACCTCCTACGAACAGATCAAGCGAGAGATCGGCAAAGTCATCATCGGCCAGGATAAAGTCATCGAGCAACTGCTTATCTCGTTGCTCTCATCCGGTCATTGTTTGTTGGTCGGTGTCCCCGGTCTGGCGAAAACACTCTTGATCTCGACCCTCGCGCGCGTGCTTAATCTCAAATTCAATCGCATTCAGTTCACGCCGGATCTGATGCCATCGGATATCACCGGCACGGAGATCATCGAGGATGACCACGCCTCGGGCAAGCGGATGTTCCGCTTTGTGAAGGGGCCGGTCTTCGCCAATATCATTCTCGCCGACGAGATCAACCGTACCCCACCAAAAACGCAGGCCGCGCTGCTGCAGGCGATGCAGGAACATGAAGTTACCGCCGCGGGACAGACCTACAAACTGGATGAACCATTTTTTGTACTGGCTACCCAGAACCCGATCGAGCAGGAAGGAACCTATCCGCTCCCCGAAGCCCAACTTGATCGGTTCATGTTTAACGTTTTTGTGGATTATCCCTCGGAGATGGAAGAACGGGATATCGTTAAATCAACCACCGCCATCAGCCAGGTGGAATTGCAGAAGGCGCTCTCCGCCGATGAGATCATGCAGTTTCAGAAATTGGTCCGCCGTGTTCCGGTCTCCGATCATCTGGTCGAGTACGCGGTACAATTGGTCCGCGCGACTCGGCCAAAAGAACCGACCGCTCCGGAGTTTGTCCGCAACTGGGTGAACTGGGGCGCCGGCCCGCGCGCGTCGCAGTATTTGATTCTCGCCGCGAAAACCAAGGCTATTCTCGAGGGTCGCCCGACACCGGGCCCCGAAGATGTTCGCTTCGCGGCCTATCCGGTGTTGCGGCATCGCATTGTCACGTCGTTCAACGCCGAAGCTGACGGCGTGGATACGATGGAAGTCATCAAGCGGATCCTTGAGACGGTGAAAGAAAAAGCGTAAACGGCAGAACCATGTCAGACACGTCAACAGAACATACGGAAACGATCTTCGACCGTTATCGCCTCTCTGATCTCCCCGGATACGGGAAGACCTTCGTCGGTATTTTCACCGCGCTGATGTTGCTGGTCTGTCTCTGGGCGGTCTGGATATTCTACGAAACCAAAGGGAAGATCAGCCAGGGGACCCAGCCGGCCTATATGCAGGTTGACCAGGTGGCTGTTGATTCGGCGGCGATAAGCGAAGAGATCAAGCAGGATCTCGCGGAAATGGTCGCCGACTCGGAAGCGGTTCACGCTCCGGTCTGGGATTCAACGCACGCGGGGGAAGAACATCGGCTCGATTCCGCCGAAGTTTCCCGGATCGCGTTGTTGGCGTTAGCGCAACAACAGGCCGCGCTCGACGCCGAAAAAATGAGCAGTGAGTCAAACTTCGGGCATAATCTCGAACTGGCGCACACCCATATCAATGGTCAGACGCTTCTTTTCTTCGCGATCGGCCTGGTCTTTCTTTTTACTTCGGTCTCTCCCACGACCAAACGGGTCATCTTCTGGCTGTTCGGTGTCTGTATTGTTCTCCATGTCGCCGGATTGACCGGCCAGGGGACGCATTGGCTCTGGGATGATCTGCT